>JAFROA010000124.1 GCA_017429885.1 Bacteroidales bacterium
ACCCCACTCAAGGTCATAGCTCTCCTGGGACTTGATGTTAAGGATAGTCTCCTTGCCGTTGATCATGAACTTGTTGCCAGCGGGCTCACCCTCGACGTAAGGGCAAACGAGGAGATGGACCTCACCGAACTGGCCGGCGCCACCGGACTGCTTCTTGTGACGATACTGGGCAGTGGCGACCTTGGTGATGGTCTCACGATAAGGCACCTTGGGAGCAAGGAACTCGATGTTCTGCTTGAACTCATTGTTCATCTTCCACTTGACGAGGTTGATGGCCTGCTCGCCCTGACCACTGAGGATGGTCTGACGGAGCTCCTTGGAATATTCGACATTGATGGTAGGATCCTGGGCGGCAATCTTGTTCAGAGCCTCACCAACCTTGGCCTCATCGTTCTTGTCGACAGCCTTGACGGCGCAGCGATACCTGGCGTCAGGGAATACCATGTGCTCGAAAGCATCCTGTCCGGGCGCGGCGAGGGTAACGTCGGTCTTGCCACCCTTAAGCTTCATGACGCAGCCGATGTCTCCAGCGGAAATGGATGAGACTTTCTCCTTCTTGTCACCAGCGACGGCGTAGATGGCGGAAAGGCGCTCTCCGTTACCATTCTCAGGATTGACGAGGTCGGCACCCTCCTTGAGGACTCCGCTCATCACCTTGAAGTAAGACACATCACCGAGATGCTGCTCGACAGCGGTCTTGTAGATGAAAATGCTGACAGGACCGGCGGGATCGCAAGCGACCTCATTACCGCCAATGGTCTTGTTGGTCTCACCGGCGGGTGAAGGAGCGACATTGACGACGAACTCCATAAGCCTCTTGACTCCGGCGTCCTTCCTTGCGGAGATGCAGAAGACGGGCATGATCTCCCTCTTGGCCAAACCGGCTCTCAGACCAGCCCTGACCTCGTCGATAGAGAGCTCCATCGTCTCGAAATACTTCTCCATGAGAGCGTCATCACCCTCGGCGGCCTTCTCGACGAGCTCCATGTGAAGCTCCTCAGCCTCATCGGCATACTGGGCAGGGATGTCAGTCTCCTCGAATTTGCCATTGTCATCAGTGAAATGATAGAACTTCATCGTGATGACATCGACGATGCCGTCGAAACCAAGACCGGGATTGACCGGGAACTGGGCGAAGACGACCTTCTTGCCAAAAGCCTCCTTAAGAGTGTCACGGGTGTGCTCCCAGTTGGCTTTCTCGGTGTCAAGCTGGTTGACAGCCACGATCATGGGCTTGTTGTACTGGTCAGCGTAGCGGGCGAAAATCTCGGTTCCCACCTCGACACCCTGAGCTCCATTGACGGTCAGGATGGCGGACTCGCAGACTTTGAACGCCGAGATGGCGCCACCGCAGAAGTCGTCTGAACCAGGAGCGTCGATGATATTGAACTTGGTGTTCATGAACTCAGCGTAAAGCGGAGTCGCATAGACTGACTTCTGGTTTGTCTGCTCGAACTCGGTGTTATCGGAAACAGTGTTCTTTCCTTCCACCGTACCCCTGCGGTCGACCACTTTGCCCTCGAAGAGCATGGCCTCGGACAACGTGGTCTTTCCGGACTTGGAGCTACCGATCAGAACGACGTTGCGGATGTCTTTTGTTGAATATTCCTTCATTTCTATAAGTGATTAATTATGATCAAAATTCGGCTATTGGGTATATCCGGGCAAATTTAAGAAAAAAAGACCCATTAGCAAAACTTCGACCGATAAAAGTCCACCGTCTCTCGCCCACTAAGGCCGATTTCGCTCAAAATCAGCTTGTCAAGTGCCTCTACATCGGCTCCGATCGCTGAACATATCTCCTCAAAACTCAAGTCCAGGTACACCTTGTCCCTGTCCATTGCCCGCTCGAAAGCGGCGTATTTTTCCACCAACTTTTTCATGACCCGAATATCCGGATAATAACCAAAAGTTTGCGAATGGTCAGGGGGTAAGACTGAGTTTTTTTCTGTTTTTTATCAAAAAGATGTGTTTCTTATTAACTATTGGTTTGTTTCACCAACTAAAAGTTTAACAAAATAGACATCCATGATGGATACTTTTGCATTGAAAGAAGACGACCATTATGGACCAAGAGACCAGAATCGACGAAAGCGCCATCAAGGAGAACCTGAAAAAGACTCGGGAAGAGCGAGGCATCACTCAGGCCGAGATTGCGGAAAGCCTCAAGATTTCTGTCACGGCCTATCAAAAAATCGAGAGAGGGAATACAAGAATCCTCAACAAGAATTTCTCGAAGTGCGCTGAGACTCTAGGCGTGTCCATTCCGGAACTGGTCATGGGATTCAAACCAATCAGGGATGCGGAGAACAGGATCGCCGACATGGAGGAATCTTACGGGATAAAGATGAGAGTCCAGGAGAGGGGATATATCCAGGAAATACAGCAAAGAGACCGTGAGATAGAGCGCCTCAACGGAATAATCAAGGACAAAGACGACACGATTAACACCCAGAAACTCCTCATCAGCCAACTCATGAGCAGGTTCAAGGATTGAGGAATCTTTTCTTATATTCGCGGGTAGGAGGGCACTCACCAATATGCCGCGCGAACATAATCTTTTACCATACTTGGAGGCCGGAAGGCTTGAGGCAGGCTGCGACGAGGCTGGTCGAGGGCCGTTGGCTGGTCCGGTCTACGCCGCGGCTGTGATTCTCCCGGAAGATTTCCACCATCCGTTGCTCAACGATTCCAAACAAATGAGTGAGAAAGAAAGGGATATCCTCCGTCCGGTGATAGAGAAAGAGGCTGTCGCCTGGGCGGTGGAGGCCGTAAGTGCCGGGGAGATTGACACCCTCAACATTCTCTGGGCATCGGTGACCGGGATGCAAAGGGCTGTCCTTAAGCTAGTTCCAAAGCCGGACTTTCTCCTTGTAGATGGTAACAAGTTCAGACCGTTCGAAGGGTTCGGGTTCTCTTCCTATAAGACGGTCATCCATGGAGACGCGACATATGCGTCTATAGCCGCCGCCTCGGTGCTCGCCAAGACATGGCGTGACGAGAAGATGAGAGAACTGTCAAATGAATACCCCTTGTATGGGTGGGACAGAAATTTCGGTTACCCTACCAAAGAACATATCAAGGCTTTGAAAGAATATGGACCATCACCATATCACAGGCGCAGTTTTCATCCTAAAGAGCTAGAACCTTCGTTATTTTGATTATTTTTGTAAAAACTATAAACGAACGAAATGAAAAGAATTATTTGCTCAATCGCCGCCGCCATCGTTCGCCCGACGCCTATTCCGTAACAGCCCATCTCGAAAAATTTTTCTCTGCCGTCCTCGTCAAGGAAAGTCGCGTGAAGAGCCTCAGAATATTTTTTGCCGAGCGTGAAGACTTGCCCGACTTCAATCCCGCGCGTCATCTGGAGCGGCTCGCCGCAATGCGGGCAAGGGTCGCACTCTTGAACCATGCGAATATCCGCGACAATAATTTTCTCCGCGTCGAAGTCTCTGCGCGGCGTGACGTTGATAAAGTGCGTGTCGACCTCGTTCGCGCCCGCAACCGCGTTGTACATTTCCATAACAGTCGCGTCGACAATGACAATCGCCTTGTCGTTCAAGCCAATAGGACTCATGAATCCCGCGCAGCCGCCCGCCGCCGCAATCA
>JAFROA010000125.1 GCA_017429885.1 Bacteroidales bacterium
ATTATCCTCTTAGCGACCATAATCAAGATCCTCCAATCTAACCCGTCCCTCGTACAAGGCCTTCCCAACAATGACCGCAGGAACTCCCGCCTGCTCAAGAGACTTTATATCATCGACTCTTCCGACACCACCGCTTGCCGTGATCACCAAAGAAGGGAAGCTATTCATCAGGTTCTTGTAAAAAACAGGATCAGGCCCTGAGAACATCCCGTCTTTAGATATATCTGTAACAATGACTTCCAAAAGAGCTGGAGTTAATGACTCCAGAAGAGTGGAAACGTCCATGGCGGATGTCTCCGTCCAGCCCCTGACCGCCACTTTAGTTCCCCGGACATCCGCTCCAAGCACAATCCTGCCGGATCCGTATTCCAATAATAATGACTTGAATAATTCGGGATCCTTGACCGCGGTCGTTCCCATAACCACCCGTGAGGCGCCCGCCTCCAAAGCGGCATTCACATCCTCGCGGGTCTTGATCCCGCCTCCCCACTCGATCTCGGTCCCGGAAATGGAAGAGAGCTTCCTCAAAGAATCCAAGTTGGCCGGATGCCCGGACTTGGCACCTTCCAAATCCACGGCATGAATACGGGATAGGCCAGCATCCAGGAAACGACCAGCCATTTCCGACGGCTCAGTGGAATAGAAAGTGGATCTGTTGTAATCACCTTGGGACAGACGTACACATCGCCCGCCGATTATGTCAATAGCCGGAACAACCTTAATCATAACTCCAGGAAATTCTTAAGCACCCTGGCTCCGTCGGAGCCGCTTTTCTCTGGATGGAACTGAGTCCCAAAATAGTTCCCTCGGCAAAGTGCCGCGCTGAATGGCACACCATGGACCGTAGAGGCTATCGTGTCCTGGCATATTCCCGCATAATAAGAGTGCACATAATACATGTAAGCACCCTCATTGATGCCGTCAAACAATCCTGATTTCAGGCCTTCCACCTGGTTCCAGCCCATATGAGGGACCTTCAGACCTTGCTCGCCTGGCACGAAGCGACACACATCAGTGTCAAAAACTCCTAGGCAGTCAGTATCACCTTCCTCGCTGTGACGGCAAAAGATCTGCATCCCGACGCATATACCCAGGACTGGTCTCTTGAGAGACAATATCACTGAATCCAACCCGAGAGAGCGTAGGCAGCCCAAGGCCACAGAAGCGTCGCCAACCCCCGGAAGCAGCACCTTGTCCGCATTCATAAGCCGGGATGGGTCCGAAGTCAACTCCCACTCAGTCACTCCCAGGCGACGGAGGGCGTTAATCACCGATAAGACATTGCCGGCATCGTATTTCACAATAGCGATCATAGCACTCCTTTGCTGCTTGGAACCGAATAACTGAAGGGATCCTTCCGGACAGCAGCCTTTAAAGCCCTGGCGAAAGCTTTGAATACCGCCTCGGCGATATGATGGTTATTCTCGCCTTTCGCCGAGATATGCAGATTGCACTTCATGGCTGTGCAGAGAGACTGGAAAAAGTGTTTGAACATCTCTGTAGGGGTGTCTCCCACATATTCCCTTGTAAAATCCACATCCCATTTGAAATCCACCCTACCTCCAAGATCCATCAGCACCATGGCCTCCGACTCATCCATAGGCAAGGCGAAACCGTACCTCTCAATGCCCTTCCGGTCACCCAAGGCTTCCAGCAGGACTTCCCCGAGGGTGATGGCCACATCCTCCATCGTGTGATGCTCGTCCACATTCAGATCACCTTCGGCCTTGATTTTCAATGATATACCACCATGATGGGGAATCTGCTCAAGCATATGGTCGAAAAAGTTCAACCCGGTGCTTATCTCAGACTCGCCCGCACCGTCCAGATCAGCCTCCACAAATATCCTGGTTTCCCTTGTCACACGCTCCCGGCTGGCTCTCCGGAAAGGAATTCCCGCCTGGACGTCCGACTGCCCAGGATTC
>JAFROA010000126.1 GCA_017429885.1 Bacteroidales bacterium
TGAGTGAGTTCCATGAGATGTTGTCCGGCGGGCTGATGATGAAGGTCAATAAGCTTGACCTTCAGTCGGTTTCGATGGCCATGGATGATTGCATAGATGTCATCAAAGACACCGCGAAAGCCGTGCTGATCTATCAGCCTGAGCATATAGACATACAGCTTGAGGAGCTATCTCAGATAGCCAGGGCCCAGTCAGGGGTTATCCAGGACATGATCCCCTCTCTGTATGACATCAAGAAAAACCTGTCCGCCATCTCGCTGTGCTGTGATAGGGTCACTGAGCTTGAACACACGGCAGATGAGGCCTATGAAGAATATATAGGCCTCATATTCAATAAAGTGAATGATGTCCGCGAGTTGATCAAATATAAGAATCTCGCGGAAATGTTGGAAAACACGACGGATGCCCATAAGAAGATATCCGATCGTGTCCGTAATCTCTTGCTGAACTATTTGTCGGATTGAGGATCAGTCCGCATCATGCCTTGATACTCAATAGGTTCCCGGTTACGGCTTCTCACCCTGATGCTGGTCTTACCGTTTGAGAACACGTCTATTACAAACACGAACGAATCCTCGCCATTATTAGTGGTGAGTGTGATCTCCCTTAGGTCACCCTTTGGAACTGTCTCAATGTAATCCCTGATTGTGGACTCGAAATTCATTCCTTTGCCACCGCCATATGGGAGGTTCCATGCTTGGCCGAAATAGGGGAGACAGGAGATCAAACGATCTCCATCCACCTGGAGTGAATAATTGTTGACATGCCTTGTGCCACCCCTGAGAGGGTTCATTTGGTCAACCTCGATGGTGAAAGAGCGGTTGTCCAGATTCTCTTGTACCGTGGCCTCAATGGCGGCCTTCTCCTCGGGAGTCATGCGAAGCGAGGCGCATCCACAAAGCGTGATAGCGGCTGTGAGTATTAATGCGAAAGTCTTTCTCATGGTGAAATGTATTATTTATCGCTCGGAATTATGATTTCGTAAGTCTTGCCTGCCTTGTTGACCAGTTTGCTGTCCCTGAGCCATAAGTTGGCCTCTTTCAATTGGTAGTAGCTGCACCCGTTCTTCTCAGCGAAATCCACGAGGCTCTCAATGGGCCCGCTGACCGTCACTTTATTCTTCGGGGGATAGTAGGGATATTTCTCGAATTGGTCCACCTTGAAACCGAACAGCTCAGGTTTCTCAAAAAATAGCTTCGCGGTCAACACCCTGAACATGTAGCGTGAGGTCTCCTCAAGCAGAAGAAGATCCAGGGCGGATTTTTGCTTCTGGTCAGTGAGCCTCTTTGAGACTCCTCCCGGTCCGGCGTTGTAGCTGGCCGCTACAGTCATCCAGTCACCAAATCTGGCGTAGGACTTCTTAAGGTATTGGCAGGCGGCGACTGTCTCTTTCTCAATATTGTAGCGCTCGTCCACCTCATTGTCAATAACGAGACCGTATTCCCTCCCGGCGGTCTTAGTGAATTGCCACAAACCGGCGGCTCCGGCAGTGGATAAAGCCTTTGGGCTTAGGTTACTCTCGATCGCCATGAGGTATTTCAAGTCGTCCGGAATCCCGTAAAGCATCAAGATCGGCTCAACTTGGCGGAAATATCTCTCAGAGCGCTTCAACATCAAGAGCGAGTTGGTGTGGGAATATGTGAAAGCGATAAGCTCACGGTCCATTCTCTCATAAAGGTCACTGCGGTCGAATCGCACCGTATCGCCGGCGAAGACAACATATCTCGGAACCTTCGGGGATTGGAATTGAAGGTCCTCTTTGACATAGATCTGTCCCATGGCGCTGTACACGCATGCGAAAACCAGGAGGAATGCGGTGGCTAACTTTCTCATATTCCGTTAGTTATTAATAATCGCCGAAACGCTTGGCTTGCTCCTCGATCAATGCTTTGTCGTTGAAGTAATCTATCTTCATGGCTTTCTTCACCTCGTCAAGAGTGGCCTGGGCGGCAGCTTCGGCGGCCTCACTGCCTTTCTTGAGTATCTCGTACACGGAAGGGATATCTTTCTCATATTCCTTTCTTCTGGCACGGATCGGCTCTAGCTCTTCATTGAGGATTTTCTCGAGGAATCTCTTGCATTTCACATCTCCAAGCCCGCCTTTCTGGTAATGGGCCTTGAGCTCATCAAGATTGGCGTAGTCTGGCCAGTAAAGGGCGAAATGCTCGTCGCGGCAGAACGCGTCTAGGTAGGTGAACACTGTATTGCCTTCTATATGCCCCGGATCGCTGATATTGATATGGAGGGGATCCGTGTACATGGACATGACCTTTTTTCTCATCTCGTCGGCTGATTCCGCAAGGTAGATGCAATTGCCCCGGGATTTGCTCATCTTTTCCCCGTCCGGTCCGAGAAGCAGACCGACAGCCGTACGCTTTGCGTAAGGCTCGGCATATGGAACAAGAGCGAGGTCATAGAGGAATTTGTACCAGAAACGCGAGTAAATGAGGTGGCGTGTGACATGCTCCATGCCACCGTTGTACCAATCTACCGGAAGCCAATACTTGAGCTCCTCGGCATTTGCAAACTCATCGTCGTTGTGCGGATCGATATAACGAAGGAAATACCAGGACGATCCCGCCCACTGAGGCATGGTATCAGTCTCACGGCGCGCAGCGGCGCCGCACTTCGGACACGAACAGTTGACGAAAGATTCTATTTTTGCGAGCGGGCTTTCTCCGTCGGAACCGGGCTCGAAATTCTCAACGTCGGGAAGTCTCAGCGGAAGCTCGTCATACGGGACTGCAACAATGCCGCACTTCGGACA
>JAFROA010000127.1 GCA_017429885.1 Bacteroidales bacterium
TCTTGGGAGCATTAAGCAGAACTACGTGAAAGGCAGCAAAAACAATTCTGAATACAATGACAAAGATATCATTGCCATCGCAACACTTTTCTACAACAGCATTCACCCGAAATATCAATCCAAATTCTCGAATTTCTGTATTCGCATATTTGGTTGTATGCATATAGACCCTCCCAAAAAGATTAATATCAAGAAACAGGAGACCGAGAAGATCCAGACCACTTTCGATTATATTTTTGATAATCCAAAAAGATAAAGGATTATCCCTTTTTTTTTATAACGGATTATTGGGTATTTAGTTGATAATCAGCCAAATACACAATAATCCTATAATCCCAATAATTGAAAGACCTCTTTCAATGATATATTTTTGTTGCGTCGTGGGACGTTGTGAGATACCGGTCACAATAGTCTTAGGATCACCGCCGAATGAGGCCTCCGCCGGTATGGAGACCAAGAGGGGCTAGACTAAACTATATTATAATGAGTAAAATCAACATCATCGACCTGGCCAGGGCCTACCCTGACGTAAACCTCACAATCCGCGCTGGCGACCTCGCCGAATTCGGGGAACATTTAATAACCGATATAATGCGCAAAGCAGAAATGGTTCGCTCCACTGAAGAGCGTCTCCTCTCTCCTGAGCAGGTCTCGAACATGCTTCAGGTCTCCGATACGACAATCTGGAGAATGGAGCAGGATGGGAGATTGCATTCTGTCCTCGTGCGCGGACAGAAGCGGTATCGTTACAGTGAGATTATGAAAATCATTAATGGATAATATCATGAAGAAGAAAACAAATAATGAGCCCCTCGAAGAGTCTAATGAGTCGGTAATAATGTATATGCGCTGGGTTATCTGCCTCTGGGAGTTTGGACTAGAAAATTTTGGCAAGGCGATGTATGCCTTATTCAACTATGCTTGTTACAACAAGGCCATTTCTTCTTTTAAGCTACCGAGGATAATTGAGGCTACTCTTAACACTTTCACTCCAATTATTGATGCCAACCGCAGGAAAAGGGAGAATGCCAAAAAAGGAGCGCCCTACGGTAAACTTGGGGGACGCCCGAAAAACCCCTCAGGGGTTTCGCTGGAAACGCCTAATGTAAATGAGACAGATACTAAAAATGAAAATGAGACTGTGTTAGTGAATGAGTCTGTGGCGGAGATGGAGAATCACTTGGAGACGGGACATACCACCAACAAAGCTCACACGGATTCTTTATTTTTTCTTTTCGTTTTCTTTTTCAGAAATCTTCTGAGTCCAAAGAAGCAAGCGGAAAAGTTCGTGACGCATTACACGGCAACGGGCTGGCGGCTTGGCGGCGGCGATTATGTTGCAACAGATGAGCAGCGTATCGCCCTCGCAATGAAATGGGAAGTCAAGGACGACAAGATAGGCAGATTCAAGGAAGAAGATCTCGCTATGTGGCATTCGCTGTATGATATTGCTCCTCCTGGAGTTAAAATTAAGATGCTTGATAGTGGGACAAAGTTCCTTAAGAGTGAACAAGGTGCATCTATCACTTGTCATCCTGATGTGACAAAATGGATTGAAGCATCCAAAACGGCAACATGGCCAATCATACGACGCTGGATGGCTCCGATTGCCAAGCTTACTTATTTTCCATGTAGCAATGAATAACATCACCGCCACCATCATTGCCGCCAGTGCCGGGTCGTGGATCCACTTGGGTCTCCTCGGCTCCTGCGGTCGGCTGGCCGGACTGGGATATCTGTCCCACAGACGCACCGGAGAGATACCCCAGCCCAGTCCAGATGGTGTCGGAACCCCGCCGGTCACGGTAGAAGAGGGCGCTGTCGCAAGCCCTGTCCGCCAGACGCCGGGCACCCATAAGATCTCCTTCCTTCCAAGGGCGCAGGACCCAGGAAAGGAAGTCACTCTTATGAGTGAGCGAGAGGGAACGGAGCAAGCACCGTTCTTCTCGCTCCTGCGGAGGGCTGGCTATAACTAATTTATAGATAACGTATAAACTATGAAGAACTCAAAAACACCAATCAAGATGACCACTGTCAGCGTCGATTCCTCGACGCGTGACAGGGTCAACCAGGAGGCCGGACGCCTCGGTCTGTCTCAGCGGCAGATGGTCGCCCGCATGGCCGAGGCGTATGACCTCTCTATCCAGAAGGGTTCTGAGGATGCACACATTGAAACCAAGGATGTTTACGATGCCTTAGACAAAGTCCTCAAGCGGGACGACAGGATCGTAGCCTTCATCAAAGAGCAGGAGAAGGTGCTTCTCAAGCCTATCCTCTTGAGCGCACAATCAACGCAAGCTCGTATTGATCAACTTATTAATATCCTATCAAATCTCGAATAACTATGGAAAAAGACAACGACATGAA
>JAFROA010000128.1 GCA_017429885.1 Bacteroidales bacterium
ATGTCGATAATCTTGTAAGTCATTGCAATGAAAATTAAGGTGTTGTTAACTAAGTGTAACTAGCCAAAATTAAATAAAAACTTTGACTTGACAAAAAATTAAGTAAAAAAACGAAACCCTCGAAAAAGACTAGAAGGTCTGGAAGAAAAGGATATCCTTCTTCAACATGACCTTAGGCTCCATCAGATAGACTTTCTGGAAGAGTCTGAACTGGTTGACCTTTGAAAGATAAACCTTGTCCTCATGCTTCCCTTTCCTCCACCATTTGTAGAATCCGATAGGGTCATTCTCAAACGGAATTTTCGCGAGAATGTCGGATGAGAACCCAGGAAAATCGATGGTGACATTCAACCCCATATATTGCTTATAGTATTGAGGATCAGCTCTTCTGAGCTTGCTCATGAGGGGGTTGAAGAGTTCTATCTGATCGACGTGGAGAGTCTTCTCGCGGACTATCATCTTATGGATGAGGACCGGATCATAATTAAGCCATGCGCCGAGCCTCAAAGTCTTAGGGCCCTCGGGGGTTTCGAGGGTCAACTCGTCCATCGAGTAGTACACTTTCTCGGGATCAAGAGGATAAAAAACTTCAGTGTCCGCCATGGCCAAAATGGTAACAACGGACAAATATAAAGAAAAAAATGGTCTTGCACAAACGTACAAGGCCATTTTTTGATTATTTATTGGAGTAATAATCTGTAAGTGTTTTCCCGATCCGAGTGATAAAATCGGACAACGCCCTACCTTTCAGGAGGCCATTTGAAAGCAGAGCCATATCGGTGATCTGCTTCAGCAAATCACTCCCCTTCGCAAATTCCTCAACCTTATCAGCATTTTCTTTCAGCTCACCTACTAGCTTGGCCATCAATGGGTTCTGCAGATTAGCAGTGATATTGAACGACTCCGGCATCTCTCCATAGAAGTTCATTCCACCGCCCAACGCACTCATCTCACGATACCTTCTCATGAACTCATTTCTGGTGATCAGAATAGGTGCTGAATTCTCCCCAAGATTGTCCGCTTCGACGAAATATTCATTATTATCAGGAAGAACGGCCTTGAACATCGACTCAAGATTTTTCTTGTCTTCCTCAGCCATCTCAGGCTTGACTTTCTCCTCCTTAGGAATCAGATTCTCCACGGAATCAGAGTCGACCCTGGCGAACCTGGTGTCTCCGATCTTCTGTTCCAGATAGTTCACGAAATGAGCGTCAAGCTCACAGTCCATCAAAAGGACGTCATATCCCTTGTTTTTCGCCGCCTCTATGAATGGATATTGCGCGTCGACATCGGTGGCGTAAAGGTAAACGACCTTTTTGTCTTTATCCGTCTGGGTGTCGGCAATCGCCTTACGGTAATCCTCCAAAGCGAAGAACTTCCCGTCAGTGTTTTTCAAAAGTGCGAACTTCATCGCTCTCTCGCCGAATTTCTCATCAGAGAGCATTCCGTACTCTATGAACAGTTTGAGGTTGTCCCACTTGCTCTCCCATGCCGCCCTGTCATTCTTGAAAATCTCCTCAAGCCTGTCTGCCACCTTCTTGGTGATATATGTCGAGATCTTCTTCACATTCTCGTCGGCCTGCAAATAGCTTCTGGAAACGTTCAGCGGGATGTCCGGCGAGTCGATGACGCCATGGAGAAGCGTCAGGAAATCAGGCACGATGTTCTCGACATGATCGGTCACGAACATCTGGTTGCAATAGAGCTGGATGTTGTTCTTCTCTATGGCCATCCTCTCCTTGATCTTCGGGAAATAAAGGATTCCGGTGAGATTGAACGGATAATCGACATTAAGATGGATGTGGAACAGAGGCTCCTCCTTCATCGGATAGAGATCCTTGTAGAACTTCACATAATCCTCGTCCTTCAACTCGGAGGGTTTCCTCATCCAGAGGGGCTCGATCGAATTTATTATATGATCCTTGTCTGTGTCGACATATTTCTTGTCTTTCCACTCCTGTTCCTTTCCGAAC
>JAFROA010000129.1 GCA_017429885.1 Bacteroidales bacterium
GGAGATGTACTTGTCAACGTCGTATCCTTCCAAGGACTGGGGATATTTGTCCTTGATGGTCTTGTAGTATGAAAGGGCCTTCGCGTTGTCCCCCATCTGCTCGCAGACCACACCGGCCTTGAGCATGTAGGTGGCGGCGAACATGTTGTCTCCGGCGGCGATCGCCTTGTCGAAGTAATTCAGAGCCTCCTTGTAGTCCTCGAGTCCTGTGTAGGCATCACCGATGCAGCCAAGGGCACGGGCCTTGAGGATGCTCTCCTCGCCTTTGTATTTCTTGAGATAATTGATCGCGGACTGGTAGTTTCCGAGCTGGAGCTCGCAGACTCCGGCATAAAAATAAACATCTTTGCCGGCCTTGCCTCCGAAATCGTCGATGATCTGGGAGAAACCAAGAACGTTACCGTCACCATTAAGGGCGAGCTCAAATTCGCCGGAACGGAAATTGGCCTCAGCGGGGAACATCTGAGCGGCGGCCTCGCGGCTCTTCGGCTGATAGTAGAACTTGTAATACGCCACGATAGCGAGTCCGATGACCAGCAGCGCTATCAAGATGGTGTAGATAGTCTTTTTGTTTTCACGGAAGAACTGGTCGGTCTTGGAGACGGTCTCGTTCACTCTCTCCTGACGTTCCTGCTCTTTCAGGTCAACTGTTTTCTTTGCCATTTCTATTTCTTTTTTGTTTTATTGCCTTTTACTTCTGTGACAGTCCGCGAAAATAGAAAAAATTGTTTAATCATGCAATATGATTATCTTTGCTTAACTTTGCGATATAGACTTTTACCGGATGCCGACGCTCAAGAAAATAGCAGTCCAGGACTTCAGGAACATCGTTCTGCAAGAGCTGACCTACACCCCGAACATCAATTGCGTCTCGGGTAACAATGGGGAAGGGAAGACGAATCTCATGGACGCCATCTGGTACTTGTCGATGACAAAAAGCGCGTTTTCTTCCTCAGACAGGTTCAATTTCAGGCATGGGACTGACGCTTTCGCTATCTCCGGGACTTACGACATGGGGGATGGTCTCCAGACCCGGTTCTCCGTGAAGGTGGACTCGAAAGGTGAGAAGAAGGTACGCCGGGATGACAAACCCTATTCCAAGGTGGCTGAGCATATCGGAGTCCTTCCGATAGTAATGGTATCACCCTCGGACATTTCCCTTGTCAGTGAGAGCGGGGATGACCGGCGTCGTTTTGTCAATTCGGTGCTGTCACAGATGGACAGGGAGTACCTCTCCGCCATGCAGCAGTACAACCGCTTGCTTTTCCAAAGGAACAAGATGTTGAAGGACGGGTCTTTCGATGATTCCCTTTTGGATATATTCGATGAGCGGATGAGCTCTCACGCATCAAAGGTCTTTGAAGTCAGGGACGCTTTCGTGAGGGATCTCGAGCCAGTCGTCTCTGAATATTACAAAGCGCTTTCCGGAGGCAAGGAGACAGTCTCGATCAGTTATAACTCCGACTTGGGGAAGGCCCCGCTTGTTGATCTTCTAAAGGCTTCCCGAGAGAAAGACAGGTTATTCGGATATACTACCTCAGGAGTCCAGAGAGACGATTTCATCTTCAAGATGGATGGCTATCCGATTAGAAGATGTGGCTCCCAGGGACAGCAAAAGTCTTTCCTAGTGTCCCTTAAGCTCGCCCAATACGAGATAATGAAGAGAAGGTACGGCTTTCCTCCGACTTTGCTCTTGGACGACGTGTTCGACAAATTGGATATGGGCAGGATCGGTAATCTTCTCGGAATGGTGGCGGGTAAGGATTTCGGGCAGATTTTCATTACCGACAGCAACAAGGTCCGCATGGCCGGGATTGTGGATAATCTGACCGCTGACAGGGCATATTTTGAGGCTGTTGGTGGAGAGTTCAAGGAGGTTGGAAATGCCTGAATTTGGTAAGATAAAAGGCGTTCCCAGGAAAGAGGCGTTGGGGATGGATCAGATGGTCCCTCTGTTCGTGCGCTCCAGAGGGTTGAGCGCCGGATTGAACACCATGAGGGTTTTCTCGGCATGGGACGAGGTCTCAGGAGTCAAGGATTTCACATTGAGGAAGTTCTACAGGGATGGGAAACTGTTTGTTACGCTGTCTTCCTCAATGGTGCGCACCCATATAGAGCTTCAGAAAGACTCTATTCTCCAGGCTGTGAACTCTTTCCTGGAGAAAGACAGTTTATTCGACAAGTCATGCTCCAAGGTGGGCTTGGTGAAGGAAATAATACTCAAGTGATATGGAAGAAGGCAGGATTAAAATTGTGGTCGACGACGCTATCCCATTCATCTCAGGAGTCTTTGAACCATATGCGGATGTGGTGTATAAAGTGGGAAGGGAGATTTCCCGTGAGGATCTGCTCGACGCCCAGGCACTGGTCATCCGCACCAGGACAAAGTGTGACGCCGCGCTCCTCGATGGAACCAAGGTGAAATTCATAGCTACAGCGACCATAGGTACTGATCATATCGACCATGATTATTGCGATAAGGCCGGAATAGTGGTCCGAAACGCGGCTGGGTGCAATGCCGGTGGGGTGATGAACTATGTGTTTTCGGCTCTGTACGGTGTCGCTTCCCGCAAGGCGATACGCCTTGATGGAACCAAACTCGGTATCGTGGGAGTCGGTAATGTCGGAAGTAGGGTGGACAGGGTAGCCGGATACCTGGGCTTCAAAGTCTTGAAGAATGATCCTCCCAGGATGGCGGCAGAAGGACCGGATGGTTTCTGCCCCTTGGATTACCTTCTCCAGAATTCCCAGGTGGTGACAATGCATGTGCCTTTGGATAAGACCACTTTCCGGATGTGTGATGACGCTTTCTTCGATAAAATGAAACCCGGAGCCATATT
The DNA here is from genome assembly GCA_017429885.1 of Bacteroidales bacterium. Taxonomy (GTDB): domain Bacteria; phylum Bacteroidota; class Bacteroidia; order Bacteroidales; family UBA932; genus Cryptobacteroides. The sequence goes on from JAFROA010000129.1 coordinate 2,841, forward strand.
CATCAACGCCTCCAGGGGAGAGGTGGTGGATGACGCTGCCCTGAAACGCGCGATTCCGAAGCTTGGCCCTGTGATTATCGACACTTGGAACAATGAGCCTGACATTGACAGGGAACTGATGAACATGGTGGATATAGCCACCCCTCACATAGCGGGATACTCTTATCAGGGTAAGCAGAATGGCACGGCTGCCTCGGTCAGGGCGTTGGCGCGTTTCTTCGGTTTTGAGAAGCTGTACGAGTTCTTCCCCAAGACAGAGCTGGAGAGCTTGGAGGCTGTTAAACTTGACTTGAAAGGAAAAAAGCAGGGCGAGATTACCTCAGCCCTGCAGTACAACTATCCGATATTCACGGACGATTTCATGTTCAGGATGGATCCCGGGGCCTTTGAGAGCTTACGTTCCCACTACCAGTACCGCCGGGAATACTATGTCTATTGATTTAGAGCTCTTTCACGAGGTCCGCGTCCATATATGTAATATCGCCTGAGCCGCTTTTGGCCACAGCGATCTTGTCCGCCTTCAGTTTGCTGGCGTCAAGGTCTCCCGATCCACTCATCTTCAAGGACACATCCGCCGCCTCACCTCTGAGAAACACGTCTCCGGATCCGGAGGCATCCACGTCCATTGAGAGGCATTTGACTGATGCCTCAATATCTCCCGAGCCGGACTTGCGAAGGTTCACCGGTCCCAGGATCTCGCAATTCTCGAGATACATATCTCCTGATCCTGACTTGGTTATGTAGAGGCTTTCTCCCTTTAAGGTTCCGGATACAGTCAGATCACCGCTGCCACTCTTGTCAATATTGTCCAAACAGGGAGCGTACACTTTGATGTATTCGTCTTTTGTGTATATGACGCCTACCGAGTTATGGAAATAGATCCTGAGAGTCCCATCGACATTCTCGACCTTAATGGAGTCTCTAAGCCGTGTCGATCCCTTGACCACCACTTCAGGCTCTCCTTCTCTCTGCTCGAAAATGATGTCAGCCCAGATAGCGGCTTCTATCGCATGGAACTCTCCAGGGGAGTAGACCAGTGAGTCTCCGGGCCCATAGACGACCTCTGACATCAATTCCTTATACATTGACATTTCTTTGAGGTCTTTCTTATCCTCGTCGCTGATCCTGACATAGCAGGAGGACACGGTCAAGGCAGTCATCGCCACTGCGATGGCGGTTCTGGTTATCTTTATGATATTCATGTTGTAATCTATTTATTATCAAATATTTCCTTCGGATTAAGGCCGAGCAGTTCCATCTTCCTCACCACTATAGGAAGCTCCTCCTCAAGGAACTCTTTACGGGAGTTCTCAAGGACAATATCGCGGGCACCTTCGGAGATGAAATAGCCAATGCCCCTCTGGTTGTGAATCACCCCTTCGGAGGTGAGCCTCTCGTAGGTACGCATCACGGTGTTCGGATTGACTCCTATAGAGGCCCCGTACTCCCTGACTGAGGGGATGCGGTCACCCTCCTTGAGCTCGCCGGCGAGGATTCTCTCTCGGATAGCGTCCCTTATTTGGAGGAATATCGCTTTATTTGAATTGAATTCCATTGGTTACCGGTATTAATGTTGAACATTCTTGACTCTGAACCAGGACCATATACCGCATCCTATCACCACGAGTGCCAGCCATACGTTGTTCCAGAAATTGAACCAGAAGTCGACGTTCTCGGCGTGATTTAATATCCATTCCCTTATTCTTTCGCCAAAGGCATCCAGATTGGTATTCGCCATCACTATGGTTGTCAAGATTGAGAACACCAATGAGATGATGAACAATGTGAGGATGGTCTTGGTGACTTTGGACTTCTTGAAAATCAACGCTCCGAGGAGGAAAACCGAGGAGATTTGAAGCGCTCCCGAGACAACGAACCATACCCCGTGTCCGGCTATCTTCGAATCGACATTTATGATATCGGACTTCCCGCTGAACCATCCCGCCACGATTGAGATTCCGCATTGCTTGTCGATCAGGCAGATAATGGCGTCTCCCAGGAGATAGATGCAAAAGAATGCCAGAGGTGCTATGACCAGGCAGACAAGCATCATGGATAGGAATTTCTCCAACCTTGAGGCCGGAAGCTCAATCCACTGGGAGCCCTTAGCTTTTTCGGTGATGAATCCGTAAGCCCTTGATGGATGGAGAATAAGGAAGATTATTGCCGAGAATACGAAGACGCTGGCTCTCATCGCGATTCCGGGATGTCCGATATGGAAATCAGAGAAGGCGGAAGAACCAGCGTTATATAGCCCGGTAAAGAACGCGCTTACGAAGTATACGATAAAAGGGATAAGGGCGAAAGCCAGGAGGAATGTCCTGTTTTCTGCCCATTTGGACTTGAGGTCATATCCCAGATACTTTCCGAAACGGATGATATTGAATGTGTTGGTCATGATTATGCCTCCTTGTCTTTAGCGAACAATCCTTTTATGAGATTCTTATTGGCATGGACGGCGTTGAAAAGGGCTTCGATGTTGACCTTGCTCTCCTCACCGTCATAATTGGGGTAGACTTGCAGGAAGCCACCGGGAAGTTGCTCCCTGAATAGGGCACCCTCCATCAAGGTGTTCCCGTAGTCGAAATAGAGCTTGGAGGAGATTTCCTCCATGGAAGCGTTCAGAAGAACGTCCCGCTTGTCGAGGATGATGACAGGGTCAATGATATTCTCAAGA
>JAFROA010000130.1 GCA_017429885.1 Bacteroidales bacterium
ATCCGGAAGTGAGGGACGGCAAGTTCAAGGCCGATTTCAAGTTTGACGGCGAGCAGCCGGACAACATCCGCGCCGGACAGACCTACTACCTGAACCTCCAGCTCGGACAACCCGAGGAGGCAGTGATCATTCCCCGAGGAACCTTCTACCAGAAGACCGGAGGCAAATGGATATATGTGGTCAATAAGGAAGGCAACAAGGCCGTAAAGAGGGAGATCCGCATCGGACGCCAGAATCCTCAGTACTATGAGGTCCTAGAGGGCCTGGAGCCTGGCGAGAAGGTCATCACCTCCGGCTACGACACTTACGGTGACTCTGATGTGTTGGTTTTTTAACTGTCATTCTGAGCGAAGCGAAGAATCTATAAGCAGGAAGAATATATGAAAATATTCAAGACAACTTGGATTTCGGCGCTGATGAACATCATCGGGTTGGGAATAGCGTTCGCGGTGTTCCTGATCCTGATGAGTCAGGTCTGGTGGGACTACCGGTACGACAGGTTCAAAGGCGGGAGAGATGTCTATATGGTTGAAAACTTATCATCTTTTGATGGTAATTACTCTCCCATGGTCACCCGCCCCGCGGTACAGAAGATAAAAGACTGTTCCCCGAACATAGTAGCCGCCTGTGACTTTTTCGGGAGCAAAGGCGACCAGCTTGGAATAATCCAGATAAAAGGCAAGAGTGGAGAATATGAGCGAGTCAAAGGCATAAATTACGGAATAACAGAGACTTCCGTCATTGATGTTTTCAACATAACATTGTTGGCCGGACGAAAGGAAGATTTCGTGGCCGCTGGTGACGCTCTGGTCTCTGAGTCAGCCGCGGAGCTTTACTTTCCCGGCAGGAATCCTATCGGCGAAATTTTTTACAATGATTTCGGCAGGTCCGAGTGCAGGATCGTGGGTATCTACAAGGACAGGAAAGAGAACGAGACCATGGTTAACGGGATTCTGATCCATGAAGGTGATACTGACCTGGAGTTTCCAAACTACAAACCCCACAGGTGTTATGTGAAACTCGCTCCCGGAGCCGACATCAGCTCCGTCAGTGAAGCCGTGAAGAAGGTCAAGGTCCATAGTGAGGACACGGAATACCGTATCACCAAGCTGCATTCCCGTTGGTTCATGTGGGACCGCGATTTATTCGGCAACAAGACCGGCGGAAACAAGCTGATGTGCTACATTTTGCTTGTGATCGCCATCCTCTTCCTCGCGATAGCCGCCTTCAACTACATCAATTTCGCGATGGCCTCCATCCCGTTCCGTATTAAGGATATTAACACTAGGAAAGTGTACGGGGCCTCCCGGCAGTCCCTTATCCTTAGGCAACTTCTCCTGGCTTTCGGAATAGTCGGAGCATCCTTCCTGTTTGGTGTCCTCACGATGAGGACTCTTAGCGGAACCTCTTGGGCCACATTCCTTTCCGGAAGTATGGCTCCAGGGAAGAATATTCCGGTGATATTGATTGGCGGCGCTGTAGCTGTTGTAGTGGCGTTGGTTTCCGGTCTTATTCCGGCATATTACAGCACGTCCTTCCAGCCTGCCCTGGTCTTGAAGGGCGCGTTCTCGATGACCGCGAAAGGCGGCGGACTAAGGACCGTCACGCTGATCCTGCAATATGTCCTGTCATTCATATTCATAATCTCAGCGCTTGTCCTACAACGGCAGACCAATTTCATGGCCAAGAACAACGACCTGGGCTTTGACTACGACCTTGTGCTGAAGATGGATAGCAAGCTTTTCAGTCAAGTAAAGGAAGTGGCGGACGAGATAAGGAAGATTCCAGGGGTGATTGACGTGACCAGGGGAGATTCTCCTATTCAAGACAACCCATCTTCCAGGTCGGAGATCAGGAACGAGGACAACGACAATGTGGTGCAGTTCAGCTTCAGGAATGTTTCTCCTGAATATCCTGAGTTTTTCCATCTCGAACTCGTCGATGGGAGAATGCCGCTGCCAGGGGAGAACGGAGTCGCCCTTGTAAATGAGTCGTTCGTGGAAGCTTTGCCGTCATACGGAGTCGGCAAGACCATATACAGGTTCAGCGAAGAGGCGACGATCATCGGAGTGCTGAAGGACTTCCATGCCAGGACATTCCAGCACACATATTCCCCGCTGGTACACTTCGTCGGAGACAAGTGGAACTACAAT
>JAFROA010000131.1 GCA_017429885.1 Bacteroidales bacterium
ATCGTGTCGAACTCGTCCAGGCAGTCTGACTTCATCATGATGAGGTCCGTCACACCGTCAATCATGGAGGTATACTTCAAGGCCACGAGGTCCAGCCAGCCGCAACGACGGGGACGCCCGGTGACAGCACCGAACTCATGGCCGATCTGACGAAGTCTCTCCCCTGTCTCATCGAACAACTCCGTGGGGAACGGCCCGCTACCGACGCGGGTGCAATAAGCCTTGAATATTCCGAAAACCTTACCCACCCTTGACGGCGCTACACCAAGTCCGGTGCAGACTCCGCCGACGGTGGTGGAAGATGAGGTGACGAAAGGATATGATCCGAAATCAACGTCAAGCATGGAGCCCTGTGCTCCCTCAGCGAGGATAGGCTTGTCTCCCTTCAGAAGACCATCCACGAAATACTCGCAATCCACGAGCTTGAAGCTCTTCAGGAACTCGATAGCCTCCATCCATTCGGTCTCACTCTGGCAAGGGTCGTACTCGAAATGGAGATCATCCAAGAGCCTATGATGGCGCTCCTTCAACTTGGCGAAACGCTCCTTGAAGTCAGGAGCGAGTATATCCCCCACACGGAGGCCGTGACGCCCTACTTTGTCGGTATAGGTCGGCCCGATACCCTTAAGCGTGGAGCCTATCTTACCCTTGCCTGCAGCCGCCTCATAAGCGGCGTCCAGAAGCCTGTGGGTCGGAAGGATAAGGTGTGCTTTCTTGGATATGACTATCTTCTCTTTCGGATTGACCCCCATGGCAGAAACGCTACCGCACTCTTCCTGGAAGGTCACGGGATCCAAAACGACACCGCTTCCGATAATGTTAATAGAACCATTGCGGAATATTCCGGAAGGGATGCTCCTCACCACGAAGCTTTTACCGTCAAAATGGAGGGAATGCCCGGCGTTAGGGCCTCCCTGGAAACGCGCCACAGCCGGATAGCGCCCGGCCAGAACGTCCACGATCTTGCCTTTCCCCTCGTCTCCCCACTGGAGGCCAAGGACAACGTCAAGTTTTGAGCTCATGTTTTGCGAATATTGGTTATAAAAGATTTCTGGATACTAGAACGGAAGGTCGTCTGAAGGGTTGTCATCAATGCCGATGTCAATCGGCTGCTGCGGAGGGTTTTGCGGCTGCTGATAGGCAGGCTGTTGGGGCCTGGGTTGCTGGTAGGCCGTTTGTGGTTGAGACTGCTGAGGCTGGTAAGAAGGAGCGCCCTGGCCACCAGGGTTGTCATTTCTCTTTCCCAGAAGCTGGAGACTGTCAACCGCAACCTCAGTGGTGAACCTCTTGTTCCCAGTCTGGTCTGTCCAAGAGCGGGTGCGAAGCTTACCCTCAATGTAGACTTGGGTACCCTTGCGGATGAATTTCTCGGCCACATCAGCCGAATTCCTCCAGGCGACGATGTTGTGCCATTCCGTGTTCTCTCGAAGTTCTCCATTGCGGTCACGATATCGTTCCGTAGTCGCGAGGGTGAACTGGGCCACCTTCGTCGCCCCCTGGCCGGGGTTGTTCCCATCAAGGTAACGTATCTCAGGGTCTTTTCCAACGTTACCGATTAGCATTACTTTGTTCAGTGACATAATGTGTTGGTTGTTTAGATATTAATAAAAAAACATAGGCTTGACGAACGAGCGCCAAAACCTATGCAATTTAATGAATATTCGCGAAAACCGAAAGAATCCCACCTGTTAATTTAGTAACGACACGGCAATACCGACGGACCAGGTGCTGAACTCGGACCAGTATTTCTTATCCATCACATTCATCGGGGAGTATCTGCCATAGACACTGACATCCCGTAGGTTCAGTTGGATCATGGCATCAACGGTGACCAGATTACAGTGAACATACTTGTATTTATCCTTCTTCTTATCCCCGTCAAAGGTGTACTTGTTGACGATTGAACTTGACGCGTTGAGATTCACGACAGGTCCGAGAGTGATCCCGTATCCCTTTCCGAAGCCAAGACTGTAGAGCAACGGCATGTTAACGTTGAATATAGTCAACCTGGAGATCATCGGTATGGCACCTTCCTTGAACCGGCCGATTGTTATGCTTCCATCCTCTGTCATTATCATCGCCTTATTGCCGGTGATGCCGAAATTCTTGAAACCGACACCGGGACCATAGGTGAAAGAGTGGCGTCCCTTGGTGTAAGACCAAGGCAGGAAGCCCCAAAATTCCAACGAGTTCTGAGGACTGAATCCCAAGGTCCCACCAGACTCTGAGACCAATGCTCCGGCGCCGACGCAACCGAC
>JAFROA010000132.1 GCA_017429885.1 Bacteroidales bacterium
CCCCATGAGAGAGCGGTCATGGCCTTGTTGTCTTCTCCTGCTCCACCACTCCAATCAACGACCTGGGAGCCCTCCCAGATGGCGGTCTTCTCCTCTACTGCACCGAAGTGGATAAAGGATATTCCAGTAATTTTAGCACCCTCACCATTGATGACGAATGAGAATCCCCATCCTTCTCCAGTCTTTGTGAGTTGGGAATAGATAGCGGGAGTGACCTCGAATGAGAAGAATTGCGATCCGGAAGGAGCGTTATTGGCGGAAACAATATTTGCCCCGTCAAGAGTTTCCAGATTGATCGCATCCCAGTGCCCAGCCTGAAGTTTGAACTGCCACCAGTCTGAGTAAGTAGTGTAGTAGACACGGACAAGATCGCCTTCACACAGACCTGCGGTGACGAAGCCATCCTCCGGACCCGCCTCGAGGTTGCTGCCCCAGCCGGCAAGGTCATGGTCGCCGGTCCAGACGAACTTCTCAGTGTAAGGAGCGGTGATCTCGAACGGGACGGGCCAGGTCAGTTCTGTTCCGTCAATAAGAACTATCGCCAGACGATAAACGCCAGGGCCTATTCCTTCAGGAATGTCGAATGACATGTTATCATCACCGCGGGCAGCATAGGAAACCACCTTCTTGCCCTTGATGGACAACTGCTCCACATTCAGGAGATTCTTTCCGGTTATAGCTATCTTCTTTCCGAGAGCGAATGAAGGCTGTGCGAAGGTCACGGAAACCGCCTCGTCGTAGGTGACGGTAATGGCTTCGGTCGCAGTGTTATCTCCATTGGCGGCGGTAAGGGTAAGAGGACCCGTGTAAGCGTCTTTCGAGACAGCCACCTTTACGGAATCAGCGGTCAGGATATCGAACTTACAGTCAATGAATCCGTGTTCCTTATCACCAATCGTGACACCAGTGACAAGATCGAGATCGGTACCGGTGACGACGATATTAGTCTGGCCGGCTACCGCCTCATTCTTGTCAACCGCTGTGGCAACAGGCTTGACAACAGCGATCTCTGAGCTGTAGGCCTGTTTCCCGGAAGCGAGAGTAACAGTGAGACCGCCATCCTTGGCACCAGCAGGGACCGTGGCGACGATGTTTTTACCATCGAGATACCACTGGGCCTCGGCACCAGTGAACTCAACCTTAGTGACTAGGTCAAGATCGGAACCGGTGATCGACACGTCTGAGCCAGCCTTGTAGCGTCCGTCCTCAGCGAGAGAGGCGACCTCAAGATCGGTCACATTCAGAGAGATGATCGCCCCGGCCTGGAACTCCTTACCTGCGAATGAGGTGAGGACTATCTGGCCGTCGCTAGCGGAAGGCGGAAGATTGAAACTGATTGAGTTACCGTCCTCGGCGAGCTTGAATTCAACATCAGCGGCGCCTGTCAGGTTGATTTTCTCAATCATATCCAGATGGGATCCGGAGACGGTGATGACATCACCGCTCTTGTATGTGGTGGTGTCAGCAACAGCGACGGTAGGATCTCCGACCACAAGTTCGGTACCTGAATAGATCTGGTTCGGAATAGTGTTCTGATCCTCAATCTCGTTGACATCGCCCACGATGACATAACCGGAGACGGCGTTGGCGGGAACCGTGAAGGAAATCTCACTGCCCGAGTGGCTATTGAACTCGGTGACATAGACACCACCGCCGAGTATAACCTCACGGACATTGTTCAGGTACTCTCCCTTGATGGTGACGACATCACCCGACAGGACTGTCGCAGGAGCGAAGGAACTGAACACTATCGGCTCGGTGTACTCCAGGTCAAATCTGGTGGAAGCGGTCGTTCCATCGCTCGTCACTACTGTGACAGGGCCTACAGCGGCATCCATAGGAACAGTGAGACGAATCTCACTACGCTCGCCGGCAGCGACCTTCTCTATGGAAGTGACTGTCGCTCCGCCTGCGAAGCGGACCTCCGTCACTTTATCAAGGTTGGCACCGATGACGCGAAGCTGGGCACCCCTCATCACGGGGTTCGGAGCGATCGCGGCAAGGGCGAGCTTACCGGCATACTGGTCAGTGTCCAGTTCTTCTTGCTGGCAAGCGGTCAAGCCTGACATCGCGACAATAAGAGTCGCAAGAATGGAATATTTAAATATATTCTTCATATTCAGTTCCTCCTAATTATTTGTAAGGGACAGCGCGGATGTTGTCGATCTTGATGACCGGCTGGCACTCGGTACCAGTCACGCCGCCACTCCACACGAAGATTGTGAGGGAAGAGAAGGATGCGGGAGTGATCTCCACCGTGTTAGCCGTACCGTCAGACTTGTAGGCGAAATCAGTGTAAGGAATGGTGACTGTCACCCACTTATCGCCGGTATCGAACGAACCGCTTGACTTCCAAGGGATATACAGCGCACGGGGAGCCTGAGGCACACCGTCGCCGCTTATGAACTTGTTGTTAGCTCCGGCGGTGACATTGCCATCTTTGTCAACCGCGCCTTCGGCACCACCGGTGACGACATCAACACCTCCGATGATGATCTGCATCGCTCCAGCCTTCCAGGCATTGGCACTGGGGATATAAAGCTCGAACTTGAGAGCCATATTCTTCCAGTTGGAGAAATCAACGAAGTCGGTCAGACGAGGACTGTCAGCGTAGGACACAGGATCGTCCCAATCGCCGGGCCAGTACTCGAAGGAGAAGTTACCATCTTTCCAGCCACCCTCAGCGTCCAGGGTGACATCAACGCCACCAAGACGGAGGAAGTTGCCGGAGAGGGCGGTCTCATCGGTCTCAACGACCTGAGCGTGCCAACCATGGTTGGTCGGGTGAGGATCGTTATCGAAATTGAACAGCATTCCTCTGGAATCCTTGTACATGAACACTGACTGGGCGGTTCCGGAAGAGGTTGTAACCTTGATCTTTCCAGGCTGGGCGCCCTCAGGGACAACCACATTGATTGACGAGCCGTCGCCAGCAGTGGCGGTCACGGGATCGACACCAGGGAACTCAACCTCGACAGGAGCGAAGAGGTAAGATCCGTTGATCGTGACAGTCTCTCCAGGCTGAGCCCACTCAAGTGACATGGTGGTGATCTTCGGGGCCGGAGGAAGGACCTTGAAATCATAGGTCACTTGCTGGCCATCCTTGGTGATCAGGTAGATCTTGTCGGTCTGTTCGACCGGCATAGTCTTGGGAATAGCGACTACGAGGGTCTTAGCGGTCATATAGCTGGAGTTCAGTATAGCCGCCTGATCGTTGAAATAGATGTCGTGAACGCTGGTGAGGTTGTCACCGACGATGCACACGATCTCCTCCATATTGGCCTGGGTGATGACAACATCTTTGTTGGCATAGCGGATGAAATCCACTGTGGGGACTCCCGATGTCTGGACAAAACGGTCCGGATAATCAACGGAGTCGCAGGCCGCGAAGAGCAAAACGCCCAGGATCAAGCTTTTATATGTAGAATTAACTTTCATCTCGGGTTCAATTAAAAGTCATAAGAATAAGTCTCGCGGACATCAACATGGACCGATTCGGCAGTTGAGCCAACGTTCGGATTCATAACCACATCTTCAGTCGGGAACGGCATGTAGAACATCGAAGGCTTGACATCCGTCAACTCCTGGTCAGCGTTGTAAGTGACGCTGGAGGTATCCCAAGCGCGGGCGCCGGGCCCGACATAGTTCTCCTGCGCGTCAGTGACAAACTGCTTGTAAAGACCGTCGAGACCATTATAGCCAGAGCGTTTCTGGGCAAGGAGGTCAGCGATACAAGCGTTGGCATCATAGTATGAGCGACGTACATAATCGTACCAGCGGTCTCCCTCGAGAGCGAGCTCAAGGCGTCTCTCTTTCCAGATATCATCATAAGTGACACTGGTCAAAGGCTTCGCATGAGCCCTCTCACGAATCTTGTTGACATACTCCAGAGCCGTGGCGGAGTCACCAGTAAGAAGAGCGGCCTCGGCGTAGACAAGATAGATGTCACCCAAGCGAAGTATGTGAGTGGGAAGCTGGTTGTACATACCGAATGAAGGATAGCCGAAAGCGGCCACGTGGTCAGCCACGTCACCATAAATATGCTTGGCATAATTGGCTCCGGTCTGGCAACCGAAAGTCTTGTTAGAAGCATTGGTGTCGAAACCTCCCGGGCAATAGCTGGGATCATAGAAGAAACGGTAAAAATCAAAGCCGCCCTTGTCGGTCCAGAAATAGTCATAGAAGTCACCAAACATCATCATTGTGGCTTGACGACGGTCATCCACATCTTTCCTTTCCTCGGGATTCTCGATAGCCGAAACTCCGAAAGCGGACTGAAGATCGACGGTGGGGCCTTTCCAGTCACCCCAGAGGTTACCGTTCTCATCGAAACCGACGTTACCCACATCGCACTGGATAGAGTTCTGGGATGTCCAGCTCTCCTCTTTGCACTGCCAATGCCAAGTGAAGAGGCACTCGCCAGTCTGCTGGAACTTGTCCGGAGTCATCCTGAAGATGTCAGAATATTTAGGAGTAAGGCTACGACCTGAGTTCTTGATTACATCCTCGGCATACCTCTTGGCGGCAGCCAGATCATTCTGGTCAAGAGAACCATTTACTCCAGCCTTGGTCAGGTAAACCTTGGAAAGAAGAGCCTCGGCGGCATAGTAGTCGATCCTGTTAAGCTTGCCGATATAAGCGTTCTTGGGAAGGAGCTCGAGGGCGTTCTCAAGGGTCAGGATGATATATTCGTAAACATCGGCCTTCTGGACCTTGCTGACCTCGTTGTAGGTGGCTTCCTTGATAACCTCAGTGTTGTCGTGGATAATAGGAACGTCACCGAAGGTGCGGACCAACAGGAAATAAGCCATGGCCTTCCATGCGAGTGCCTCGCCAATGCAACGATTCTTCGTGGCCTGGGAAGCGTTTCCATCAGCCTCGAGGATATTCTTGATAACAGTGTTGCACTGCGCGTTGACAGCCCAAAGTGAGTAGGACATATTCTTAAGGTCCTGGTCGGTACCATTGACGGTAAGGGTAGTATAGGCGTTCTGCCCCTGATACACGTTACCGCACATTGTCTCGGATCCGTAGATATAGAAACGGATGATGTCGTACCAAGGAGAGTTATAGAGGTAATTGACACCCTGCTCCACCTGCGCATCATTCTTATAGAAATCGCCGGTTGTGAAGCTATCCTCGGAAGGACGGTCCAGGAACTTCTCGCATGAGGAGGCGCCAAAGGCGATGACAATCGCCACGATAATATATTTCAATGCGTTTTTCATTTTCTTGTCCTCCATTCTAGAAAGTGAGATTAAGACCGAAAGAGCAAGTCATAGGAGAAGGATAACGTCCGTTGTCTACTCCGAAAGTGAGTCCGGATGAATCCTGCGTTGAGGCTCCGACCTCGGGGTCGAATCCCATGTACTTGGTGAAAGTGTAAAGGTTCTGAATATTAGTGTAGAGCCTTATGTTGTCGACTTTGATCTTGGTGAGAAGCTTCTTAGGGAAGGTATATCCCAAAGTTATATTCTTGATTC
>JAFROA010000133.1 GCA_017429885.1 Bacteroidales bacterium
GGACGATGGCGTCATCTTTCGAATAATCAGTGTAATACGTCTGATTAAGAGAGTCCAATAACTCTCCCCCACTTATCCTGACTATATCATCGAAACCCTCCGTCCTGAGACCGAGCTCATCTGGAGTGTAAGAGGCGTTGCCATATGGATCCCGCGTTATCAATTCCCTGATCCGTGTCGCGTTCCACAAAATCCCGGACTCTTTCTGCTGACGCACAACCTTTGTCAAGGAGCAATATGCCACACCTCCGAAACCATCCATGTACTCACTGGACAGGGCCGGAGAAGCGTCCAGACCGACTGGCGGCAGTTGGGCAGAGTCCCCAATCATGATTATACGGCAATCATTTCCTGACCTCACGAAGTCCACTAAATCCTTGAGGAGATCACCTGTGCCAAACATAGCCGAGCCATTCCCAGCCTGACCCTCAATTCCTATAAGAGAGACCTCATCGACAATAAAAAGCTTGTGAGACCTCTTGTTAGGAGCCAGGGAGAATTGGCCGAATCCATCAGAACCTATTGATTTCTGGCGATATATACATTTATGGATAGTGCTAGCCGGCTTGTGGGCATACTGCGATAGCACTTTCGCGGCCCGACCTGTGGGAGCCAGAAGAATACAAATCTCCTCCGGTAAACCTTCTTTGACAGGCCGCAAATCGTCCATGGCTTCAATGACCGCGGCCAAAGCGGTAGTCTTTCCAGTACCGGCATAGCCGTTCACAACCAGGATATCGTGATCATCGCCAACCAAGAAACCAGCTATCTCCGAGAAAAGCCTGTCTTGGTCAGGAGTCAGGTCATATGGGAAATGGTCCCTGAATCTCTTGTAGAAAAAGCCTCTCCTGTCCATCACTTGGCACTCTTGCCGAATAACATCATCATGACAGCGAGAACAGGATAAATCTCGACACGTCCAAGGAACATGTCGATTGTGTACATCAGTTTGGCTCCGGTGGGCTCAGCGCTGAAATTACCCATAACTCCAAGATCACCGAGAGCCGGGCCCACATTGCTCAGAGAGGTGAATGTAGCGGCGACAGCATTGGCGTTATGAGGGTTGACAGCGAGATTAATCGCCAGGGAAACAATGATCAACATCATGTACAAAGCGATGTAAAGGATATGCGGTGCGATGTCCTCTTGCCTGACGACACGACGATTGACCCTGACCTCGTTGACAGATGCTGGATGGAGCACGGTCTTGAGACGGTAATGTATCTCCTTGCAAAGAAGGAGCGCCCTATCGGACTTTATGCCACCGGTGGTTGACCCCGCCATTCCGCACCAGATGCTCACGAACACAAGCATCGCCGAGGGCAATGCCGGCCAGACACCATTGTCAGAGATTCCGAATCCGGAGGTGGAAGCGTAGCTCAACACATGGAAGGAGCTGGAAAGGAAGCTCTTACCCCATGTGCCCTCGATCCCGTTAGCCTTAAGGGAGATGGCCACGACCACGCTGGTGACAATCAATATCCAGAAATAAAACTTGAATATCTCATTCTTGAAAGGCTTGAGGCTCCTTGTGATAATCGCCACGTAGACCATCCCGAAGTGGATAGAGGAGAGCAACATGAAGAACATTGTGACGAGATCGACCGCCACTGAGTCAAAAGAGCCTATTGATAGATTCTTAGTGCTGAAACCTCCCGTGGCGGTGACACTCATCGCATGGTTAATCGCGTCGAAAGGGCTCATCCCGCAAATCAGGTATGCGGCGAAAGAAGCGACCAACATGCCAACATAGACATTCGTGAATATATACACTGTCTTGTTGGTCCCAGACCTGTACTCACTCTTCGACAGGGATGAAAGCTCAAGGTTAGTGAGACGGAGTTTCATCTGTGACGAGCTCGGGATCACGAGAAGCAGGAACACCACTACTCCCAATCCTCCGATGAAATGTGTTGAGGAACGCCAGAAAAGCAAGCTGTTTGGCAGGGACTCAATGTCCTCCAGAATGGAAGCACCGGTTGTTGTGAATCCTGAAACACTTTCAAACCAGGCGTTTATCACAGTGAAAGGGCCTCCCCACAAGGCATACGGAAGCATGCCGAAGATAAATGACAGAAGCCAGGACAGGACTATTATCATGTACCCGTCCTTCAGGGTGATCTCCTTGGCCCGCCTCACGAAAATAAAGGGGAAAATACCGACCGCGAAGGTGATGGTGAAACTGATCAGCAAAGCGGCCAAGGCGCTATCGTTGCCATAAGCCACAGAGACCAGTATGGACAAGAACATGAACAGCGCGCTGACCAACAACGCGGAGCCCACATATCTTGATATCACCTTGATATTCATTCCTGGCTTTCGTTTGCAGGCTTCGGGGCCATCTTGTTCCTCATGTCCGTGACTCGCTTACGAAGCTGCTGGTTCTCACTCACTAGTTCCGTGATCC
>JAFROA010000134.1 GCA_017429885.1 Bacteroidales bacterium
AGGGGAGTTATGGCCGGTACACCTACCGCGCCATTCCTCGCAAACGTCTATCTGATGGAGGTGGATCATCATTTCGAGGGAGAGGGTGTCATATATGCGAGATACTCCGATGATATAATCATTCTCGCTGAGGATCAGGAAGAGTTGTCCAGGAGGAAGAATTAGTTGCTGGACTATTTCCGTAGATATCATCTCGAAGTCAATCCATCAAAGGAACATATCTACGCACCAGGAGAGCCTATTGAGTTCTTGGGTTTCAGCGTGGACGGGAACAGTATTGATGTCTCTATGGCTACCCGGCAAAAGATGAAAGGAAAAATCCGCCGGAAGGCGCTTTCTCTTCATCGATGGGTGTCTAAGACAGGAAAGAATCCCGTTTTCGCGATGAAAGCCATGGTCAATTGTTTCAACAGAAAGTTCTTTGAGGAAGGAGACCCCGATTCCTTGTCATGGTCAAGGTGGTTCTTCCCGGTCATCAACCGGACTGAGGGACTAGCGGAAATAGATCATTATCTGCAAGATAACATCCGCTACCTGTCCACGGGGCGTCATAACAAGAGCAATTATCGTGTCCGTTACGAAGACTTGAAAGCCTTGGGCTACCGTAGCCTTGTCCATGAGTTCCATGAATGGATGAAATAGTGTATATTCGCGATGTTTTTTTATCGCGGATATGAGACTTGTGATCTTGGATTTTGACGGCACCCTAGGTGACACAAGGGCTAACATTGTCCTCACAATGAGCCAGACATTGGAGAGGAAAGGTTATCCGGTGGCTTCTGAGGAAGAGATTGCCTCTACTATCGGTCTCCCTCTTGAGGAGGGATTCCGCCAGCTGATTCCCGGGATTCAGGAGGATGAGGTTATCTCATGCGCCTTGACATACAGGGATATATTCGAGGCTAACCGGAAGTTGTTGGTTCCCAAGCTTTTCCCCGGTGTCGCCGAAACTCTTGAGACGCTTCACGAAGAGGGATATGTCCTGTCCGTGGCATCATCAAGGTCTTCCCGTTCCTTGAAAGGATTCCTATCGGACATGGATATTGACGGGTACATTTCCTATGTTCTCGGGGCGGATAATGTCTCTAAGGCTAAACCAGATCCGGAACCTGTGCTGAAGACTCTGTCAGATCTTGGATTCGCTCCGGAAGATACTATAGTTGTTGGGGATATGCCAGTCGATATCATTATGGGAAAGGGTGCCGGGGCGAAAACCTGCGGCGTGACTTATGGTAATTCCTGCCGGGAGGACCTTGCCGCCGCCGGTGCTGATATGATTATCGATAGTTTCCCTGAGTTGGTTGACGTGTTGCATAAACTGGAATCAAAATGAAACGGAGCTATCCCGACCAATTAGGCGGTCATTTGGCCATCGCTGGCGCCTATACCATTTTCGGGCTTAACATTGTATTCTGCAAGGATATAGCAAATGCCCAGGCCGTCTCTCCGATAGTTCTCTTCACGCTTAGGGCTATAGGCGCCTCTTCACTTTTCTGGCTACTATCCCTTTTCACTCCCAAAGAGAAGGTGGACAGGGGAGACTTCCCGAAGATTCTCCTCGCCTCATGTGTTGGCCTTTTCATCCCTCAGTTCACATTCCTATTGGCGATCACGATGTCCACCTCCATAGACACCGCAATATTGAGCACATTGGGGCCGATTTTCACCATGTTCTTCGCTTTTTTCTTCCTTGGGGAGCCAATCACTGGCAAGAAGGCGGGTGGCGTCGCTCTCAGTTTCGCCGGAGTCATATTCCTGATATTCAATTCCGTCCATCAGGGAGGAGCTGCCAGCACATCTCCTTTTGGAATACTTCTCCTCCTTCTCAACAGCCTCAGTTTCGCATTGTATTTAGGAGCGTTCCGTCCGCTGATCTCGAAGTACAGCGTGGTGACTTTCATGAAATGGATGTTCCTGTTCTCTCTCATCCTGTCACTGCCTTTCTCCATTAAAGGATTGATTGCCACGGATTATGCGTCTATTCCCGCGAATGTCAAGTGGGAGATTGGTTATCTGATCGTTTTCGCGACTTTTGTGGCGTATTTTCTCATTCCTTTGGGACAGAAGTGTCTGAGACCGACACTTGTGAGCATGTACACCTATCTTCAACCGGTCATCGCCGCCGTCGTCAGTATCTTGTCCGGCATGGATGTACTCACATGGCAGAAACTATTAGCCACAATCCTTATAGTAGGAGGTGTGATAATGGTGAGTCGCAGCCGCGCGTTGAGCTGGCCATCACAAGATCCGGATCATAATTATTCAAAATAATGAGAAAGCCTCTTTTCCTAATGGCTTTGGTCTCACTGGCGCTCGTTTCATGCGTCGGGAACCAATCTGAAGACCTGACCTGCTATGTCAACCCATTCATCGGTGCCAGCACCAATACTGACGCCGCTGGCGTGTACCACGGACTCGGAAAAACCTTCCCGGGGGCTACGACTCCTTTCGGGATGGTCCAGGTGAGCCCTAACACAATCACTGGTGGTGACAATGGACCTGGTTATAGCTATGAGATGAAAACCATCGAGGGATTCGCGATGACCCAGATGAGCGGAATAGGCTGGTATGGGGATCTCGGTAATTTCCTCGTGATGCCCACGACCGGGCCACTTCAGAAGATCGCCGGTAAAGAGGACGGGAGCATAAAGGGTTGGAGGTCGGCCTATGACAAGGCCACCGAGACTGCCTCACCTGGGTACTATTCAGTCATGCTTACAGACTACGATGTCAAGGTTGAGTGCTCAGCGACACCACGGTGTGGAATTCTCAGATTCACTTGGCCGGAGAGCGGTTTATCCAGGGTCCAGATCGATCTGGCCAGAAGGGTAGGAGGTACCTCTGAAGAGCAGAGTGTCAAGATAGTTGGTGACCGAGCGATCGAAGGCTGGATGCGGTGCACTCCTGAGACAGGTGGCTGGGGCAACGGTGCCGGTCATGCTTTATATACATTATATTTCCATGCGGAGTTCGATAAACCCTTCTCCAACAAGGGCTTCTGGGCAGCGGACATTCCTGATGACTGGACCCGTAAAAGGGAGGAAGTGACTAGCGTTCCGTATCTGGAAAGGGTCGCTGAGGCTTCCGTGGTGACTGACGCTTCAGAGATTTCCGGAAAGCACATAGGCTTTTTCACTGAGTTCCCGACGAAGGAAGGGGAGGAGACCCTCCTGAAGGTCGGTATCTCTTTTGTCGATCTCGAGGGGGCCAGGAAGAATTTTGAGGCGGAGATCGCCGGGAAGGATTTCGCCACTGTACGTTCTGAGGCCAAGGGCGCATGGAACGACGCTTTGTCCAAGATCAAGGTTAAAGGTGGTACCGACGCGGACAAGGTGGTCTTCTATACCGCATTATATCACACGATGATAGACCCGAGGCTATACTCCGATGTGGACGGCCGATATGATGGAGGCGATCATAAGCCACATGCCGCAGAAGGCTCTTTCAGCAAAAGGACTATATTCAGTGGCTGGGATGTGTTCCGCAGCCAGATGCCGCTCCAGACCATTATCAACCCGAGGGTGGTTGATGACATGATCGCGTCTTTGGTGACCATGGCTGAGGAGAGCGGCGAGGAATACCTTGAGCGTTGGGAATTCCTGAACGCGTACTCTGGTTGTATGCTTGGAAATCCAGCTGCTCCGGTCATCGCCGACGCCTATGTTAAAGGAATACGGAATTACGATGTCGGTAAGGCTCTACGTTATGCGGTCAACTCGTCGGAAAAATTCGGCAATTATCCTTTGGGTTGGGTTCCTGATGGAGCGTCAATTTCCGAGACCCTTGAACACGCCTATGCCGATTGGGCCATAGGAAAAATAGCGGAAGCTGCCGGTGACCAGGCTTTGGCTAAGGAGTATTATTCAAGGGCACAGGCTTACCGTAATGTGTTTGATCCTCAGGTGGGTTGGTTCAGGCCCCGCGAAGAGGATGGCTCCTGGGGGCCTTGGCCGGAAAACGCCCGCATCACAGAGGGCTTGGGGTGTGTGGAGAGCAACCCCTATCAGCAAGGCTGGTTTGTTCCTCATGATATTCCCGGAATGGTTGAGCTTATGGGCGGGAAAGACAAGGTAGTCAAGGATCTTGAGAACTTCTTTGAGAGCACCCCGGACAACATGATGTGGAATCAGTACTACAATCACGCCAATGAGCCCGTCCACCATGTTCCATTCCTTTTCAATGCCTTGGGTAGGCCATGGGAGACCCAGAAGTGGACTCGCTTCATCTGTTCTCACGCATATTCAGATAATCCCATGACAGGGCTTGTCGGGAATGATGATGTCGGACAGATGTCAGCTTGGTATGTACTCGCTTCCGCAGGACTCCATCCGCTTTGCCCTGGAGATGGCAAGATGCAGGTCACAAGTCCTGTGTTCGAAGAGGTCACTTTCTTGACTGACCCCTCATATGCATCTGGGAAACCATTTGTTATCAAGGCTTTGGATAATAGTCCGGAGAACATTTACATCCAATCGGCCACCTTGGACGGTAAGCCGCTAGAGAAGCCCTGGCTGGATTTCTCCGCCATCGCCGCAGGTGGTGTTCTTGAACTCAGGATGGGCCCAGAGCCTTCTTCATGGGGGATTGGAGACTGATTTTCAGATTCTCACCGTATTCCAATGAGGTCCGAAGCGGTCGAAAGCCGCTCGGTCCAGACTTTCCCTATCGTCGGGATGGGCAATTGAGATCAATAATTTAGCCCTTTCCTGGAGTGATTTGCCACGGAGGTTCACAGCTCCATATTCGGTGACAATCCAGTGCACATCTGCCCTTGGGGTAACAACGCCTGCGCCTGGGGCAAGGGTCGGGACAATCTTGGATTTGCCTTTCTTTGTCCTTGAAGCTAACGCGATCATGGACACACCTTCCTCCGACATAGCGGCGCCCCTGACGAAATCAAGCTGACCACCTGTGCCGGAGAATATCCTGGTACCGATTGAATCGGCGCAAACCTGGCCGGTAAGATCGACCTCGGTAGCCGAGTTGATGGATGTGACCCGAGGGTTGCGGGAAATATTCCAAGGATCGTTCACATAACCGATCTCCCTCATCAGGACATCGGGGTTTCGGTCTATGAAAGAATAGACTTCGGATGATCCGAGAAGGAATGACGCCACAATCTTCCCTTGATCAATCTTCTTGTTGCGGCCGGTGATCACTCCGCTCTTAATGAGACCGAGAACACCGTCAGCGAACATCTCAGTGTGAATTCCCAAATCCTTATGACCTCCGAGTTGGGCTGCCAATGCGTTTGGAAGGCTGCCTATACCCATCTGGAGGCAGGCTCCGTCACGGACGAGCTCCGCACAATTCTTCCCGATAAGTATGTCTGTCTCAGAAGGTTCTGTATATTCTTTAGTGAAAAGGGGAGTGTCGTCACTTACAAGATAGTCGAAAGTACTCAACGGGATCAGTTCCCCGTATGCGAAAGGCACATTGGGGTTGACTACGGCGATCTTGACCCTGGCTGACTCTATGGCCGCAGGGGAACAATCTACGGAGGTTCCCAGTGAGACCATTCCATTCTCGTCAGGCAGTGAGACTTGGACCAAAGCGGCTCCCAATTTGATGTCTCCCGTACGGTACATCCTCTGGGTGTCCACAAGATGAGCGGGAAGGTAGTCCGCGAAGCCGGCGTCAACATTCGCCCGGACATTTGGCCCCACGAAGAAGCCTTGCTCGAAGAATATCCCCGAATACTTCGGGTCTGAGTAAGGAGCTGGCCCCTCTGTGTGGAAATGATGGAAATGAAGATCCTCCACCTCTCCGGCGTCAGCTCTTCTTACCAAGGCGTCGATCAGGACATGTGGCACACTAGCCACACTTCCGAGATGGATATGGTCGCCAGATTTGATCGCGCTGACAGCCTCGTCGGCCGAGACATAATGGATTCCTTTCATTCAAGTCCGTTTATCTTGACAAAGATAAAAAGAAAAATCTCTAAATTCGCGTTTATGCTTAATAAAGAAAAGAAACTGGAGGCGTTCGAGAGGGCGCTGGTAGTCATGGACCGTCTGAGGGCTGAATGCCCATGGAACCATGCGCAGACGATAGACTCTCTGAGACCGATGACAATCGAAGAGGTCTATGAGCTCAGTGACGCTGTCCTTAAGAAAGATGATAAGGCTCTTGAGAAAGAGCTCGGAGACGTGTTCCTCCATGTGATCTTCTATGCTAAGATAGCTGAGGAGGAAGGACGCTATGACATCGCCGACGTGCTGAATAAGCTTTGCGAGAAGATGATCTACCGCCACCCTCATGTGTTCTCCACAACAAAGGTTGCCGACGCCGCTGAGGTTTCGACCAATTGGGAGATGCTTAAGGCAAAAGAGAAAGGTGGCAACAAGAGAATCCTCTCTGGCATTCCGGACTCATTGCCGCCAATCCTGAAAGCTTTCTCAATGCAGGACAAAGCCAGGGGAGTTGGATTCGATTGGGAGGAGAAAGAGCAGGTCTGGGATAAGGTCAAAGAGGAGCAAGGAGAGCTTGAGGCTGAGTTTAGATCTTTGGAAGCAGCTGTGACTCAGGAAGATAAGCAGGCAGCTTACGAGAGGGCTGAGGAAGAGCTGGGAGATTTCATGTTCGCTACTGTCAACGCGGCCAGACTATATGGAATCGATCCCGACACGGCACTGAACAAGGCATGCGACAAGTTCCGCCGCCGTTTCACCTATCTGGAAGAGAACACTATTCGCCAAGGCCGGGATCTGCACGATATGACCCTCGCCGAGATGGATGCGATATGGGATGAGGGGAAAGCTAAAGGCCTGTGATTCCAATAGCTATTGCCAATTAGCCGCTAAATTCCTATATTCGCGGGATGCCGAATTATAAAGTAGTCGAGGTTTTGGGTAAAAGGGACTTGAAGCGTTTTATCAAGTTCCCTGACAAACTGTATAAGGACTGCCCCCAATATGTCCCGGCTCTTCATTCCGACCAAATGAATTCTCTCACGAAGGTGTCCACCTTGTCATATTGCAAGCGCAAGATGTGGATGGTTCTTGACGGTGACAAGGTTGTCGGGAGAATCTGTGGGATGATCAACCCTCGCTACAATGCCCTGTACTCCAAGAAGAGGGCGCGTTTCGGCTGGTTTGACACTATCGACGACTTCGAGGTCGCCCGCCTGCTCCTGAATACCGCTGAGGATTGGGCGCGGGAGAACGGGATGACCGAGATTCACGGTCCATTATACTACAATACCCTTGGCAAGCAGGGAATGTTGATCGAGGGTTTCCAGAACATTCCTCCTTTCAACTGCATCTACAACTATCCGTACTACGTCGGGTTCATGGATGCCATGGGGTATGTCAAGGAGTTTGACTGGGTCCAGTATAAGGTTCCCGCTGATGAGCCTCCACAGGATAAGATCAGGCGTATCTCCAGTCTCTTGAAGGAAAGATACAATCTCCATGAAGGCAGCATCGAGAAACTGAAGAAAGACAAAGCGATGGTGCGTTACTTCTTTGATGTTTACAACGAGAGTTTCGCCAAATCCGTAGCTAACTTCATTCCTTTCACCAAGGAGGAGATTGAGGAGGAAGCCTCGTCAGTCATGATGTTCCTGTCGGACAAGACCAGCAGCATCATCCTGGATGAGAATGAGGAATTGGTGGGATTCGGAATAACCTTCCCGAGCATCTCTAAGGCTCTCCAGAAGGCCAAGGGACACTTGTTCCCCTTCGGGTGGTGGCATCTTTTGAAGGCTTTGCGCCATTATGACACCGTGGACCTGATGATCAACGGAGCTGTGCCCAGATGGCAGAACACCGGGGTCTCTTCGATTTACCATTGCGCGATGTCGGAGAAGTACATAGCGGCTGGGACCAAGGTCGCGATCACCAATCCCCAGATAGAGTCGAACGGTCCGGCGAATGTCTGGGCGAAATATGATAGTGAGCTTTTCATGAGGCGCAGATGCTTCGTGAAAGAATTGTAAGGCAAGAATATGGCGGAGAACACATTGATAGATAAGATCCTGGCTCTCCAGGACAAGTATAACTCGCTGCAGGCTCAGTTGTCTGATCCCGCGGTGATAGCTGACATGAAGAAATATGTCCAGCTCAACAA
>JAFROA010000135.1 GCA_017429885.1 Bacteroidales bacterium
ACAGTGACGGGTTCTTCCGTAAATGGACCCGTGACGTGAGGGACTCCCAAAGCGAGGCCGGAGGATTCCCCGGAGTCTCCCCCAGGGCCCAATATGGCAATGAGATGATGCGCCTCGGCTGGGCCGATGCTGGTATTATTGTTCCTTGGACCGTGTGGAAGCAGTTCGGTGACAAGGCGATAGTCGATGAGAACTGGGATGCCATGAACAAGTTCATGACATATGTCAATGACACCAAGTACGACCATGCCACGCATGCCGCTGAGAACGGCAACTACCAGTGGGCAGACTGGCTCAGCTACGAGCCTCTCGAGAGTTGCGGATGCGGAATCAACATGACCGACAAATCCGGCAAGACTGTCCGCCGCCCCGAGGCTATCGTTTATTGGAACTATCTGAGCGCCTGCTACTGGGCTATTGACGCCGATTATATGGCGGATATGGCCGCAGCCACCGGCAGGGATGCCTCCGTCTACAAGAAAATGGCAGAGGATGCGAGGGAATACATGAAAAAGAACTTCCTGAAACCCGACGGCACCTTTAAGACAGAGATACTGAACACGATGCAGACTCCCGCCCTCTTCGCTCTCAAGAACAATCTCGTTGAGGGTAAGGCGAAGGAAGACATGATCGCCAGACTCCGCCAGAACTTCAAGGACCATGATGACTGCCTGCAGACCGGCTTCCTCGGCACCTCCATCCTGATGGCGACCTTGACTGAGAACGGCATGGCAGACATAGCCTACACTCTCCTCTTCCAGCGCAAGAACCCCAGCTGGCTATATTCAGTCGACAACGGCGCCACCACGATCTGGGAGCGTTGGAATAGCTACACCCTTGAGTCTGGAATGGGCCCTAGCGGCATGAACAGTTTCAATCACTACGCCTACGGAGCCGTCTGCGAGTGGATCTGGGAGACCGCGGCCGGTATCGCCTCCGATCCCGCCAATCCTGGTTTCAAGCATATCATCATGAAGCCTATCCCCGACAAGAGACTCGGCTCACTAGACGCGGAATTCAAGTCCGCCGCAGGCACAATAAAGAGTTCTTGGAAATATGAGGGTGACAAGTGGATCTGGGAATTCACAATCCCCGAGGGTGCCACAGCTTCTGTAACACTCCCAGGAGAGACTGAGGTGAAGGAATATAACGCCGGCACTTATAAGATTGAGAAATAAATGAATATCAATTCTTTGACAGGCAAGGGTCTATTGATGGCCCTTGCCGTTGTTATTTCAGCAGCATGCTCTGCCACAAAGAATATCGCGACCACTCCCGAGGAAGACTCTAGCCAATTCGTGAACATCACGGACGTGATTCCTGACGCCATCCTCGAGATCAGGTACTACGGGACATATAACTTTGTCGGAGACCGCATCGACGGATATCTCCAGCCGACAGCCCTCCTCACGAAGAGGGCTGCTGACAGTCTCAAGGCTGTCAGCGATGACGCAATAAGCATGGGATACAGGCTGAAGATATATGACGCGTACCGCCCGCAGAAGGCGGTGGACCATTTCGTCCGCTGGGCAGCTGATATTCCAGACATCAGGATGAAGAAATACTTCTATCCGGACTTGGATAAATCAGTCCTATTCGAGCAGGAATATATAATGGAGAAATCCGGCCACACAAGGGGATCCACGGTGGATCTCACCTTGTTTGACATGAACACCGAGAAAGAGCTGGACATGGGTGGGACATTCGACTGGTTTGGAGTTGAGAGCCACCCGGACTTCGGGGGAATCACCCACCAGCAGATTCACAACAGGATGATTCTCCGCTCACTTATGCTCCGCCACGGCTTCAAGCCGCTGAGTTCTGAATGGTGGCACTTCACATTGAAGGACGAGCCATTCCCGGACACTTATTTCACTTTCCCTGTGAAGGAGCTGCGTTAAGGGTAAACGAGAATTGTATCACGCCTTTTTGACTCGGGACAAGCCGGAAGACTTTTCCCGGGTTTTCTTTTCTAAGGTCCTCAGCCGAACCATCTGAAAGGGCGATCCCGTATTCCCTATCCTGTGCGGAAGCCTTTATCAATGAAGAAGTTATCGTCTCGAAAG
Organism: Bacteroidales bacterium; assembly: GCA_017429885.1. Taxonomy (GTDB): domain Bacteria; phylum Bacteroidota; class Bacteroidia; order Bacteroidales; family UBA932; genus Cryptobacteroides. Next base: position 2,067 of record JAFROA010000135.1, read on the forward strand.
GAAGGTCTTTTCCCGGAACGGCGGTGAGTTCAAAGCACCAGTCGCTGACCGCTTTTGACTCAATCCGCACTTCATCCTCAGTCAACTTGATGATGAACTTAGCCTTTCCGTCAACTGAGGGCCACACGATAGTCTGACATGCGTCATCAGAAGTGAAGACAGGATCACTCCCCTCAAAACCGGGAGCGATCAGGCGGAGACCCGCCATATTATCCGAAGAGCTCCAAAGGCAGCCATCGACAAGAGGGAGAGTCTCGTAGTGGAACACAGGCAGAGTGTCAGGATGGTCCCGATACTCGGAGCGGATGGTCTCGTCGAAGAGATGTATATCCCTGAATTTCAAACCTTGGGCATCCCAAAGAATATTCGCTCTCCAGTTCCTGCTATTGAACCACAAGGTCTTGAGACCACCGTCCCATGGATCCTCTGTCACAATAACACTTGTGGGAGGTGTCGTGGGGTACTCTTTTTTAAACCAGCGCCCAGTCTCCCCCAAAGTCTCAATCCTGACCTCTCCCCTCTCAGACATTTCTTTCAGCCTCTGAGTTTGGGTCACGAAGCCCTTGGCCATCTGCGCCCATGTGAAAGAGTTCTCCTGTCCGACCTGGACATAATTATAGCCCATGTGAGGTTCCTTTGTGAACATGCGGAAGAACCAGTCAATCCACTCAGGATTACCGCCACCTCTCTGATAAACAGGCTCAAGTGACTCGACACTTTGCACTCCCCCTCCCACGGTAGCTTCATACTGATGGATCGGGTCGCTTCCGAGCATCCTGAAAACAGGCACAGGAATCCCCCCCTCAGCGGTCTGGGCGGGCATATAACCATTCTGTCGACTCGGATAGAAGGCACCGTTCCAATAACCTCCCCAGAGGGTATAACCATCCGTCCCCACTTGGTCCTTGCACATGCAAGAGGACTCTATCGAATACTTCTCATAGAGATATTCCAGAGTGCCGGAATCAATGAACCATGAACCCACAGACTTGGGGTACTCACCGAATATCTCCTTGAACTTAGCCATGTAGACATCGACTAGTTTCTCACGCTCCGCCTGGTTGTAGCCGACTGAGAAGTCCACATGGGCATGCCAGTCCCACGGGAAACGTCCTCTCCAAGTCATCCCGGCAGCCTCGACGTGAGGCTGGGTGATCTCCCACCAGGCGCCGATCTCGCAGCCTCGAGCCATCTCCTCCTTCATGAGTTCCTGGTATGGAGGATAGATAAGCGCATCATATTGGAGAAGATATGT
>JAFROA010000136.1 GCA_017429885.1 Bacteroidales bacterium
AGGACTCTCAATGGTGGTTGGAGCTACACTTGGCAGGGAGATGCTGACACCTTCGCTTCGGATCACAATACCATTCTGGAGGCTATCAGGAACCGTTTCCCTAATGTCAAGTATGTTCCCGCAATCGAATATGACCAGGAATGGGGTGAGTGGGAGAAGGAGCATGTGACCGGTATCTCAGAGGCAGTGGCGGCTGCCAGGACCTGTGATGTGGTGATCGCCTGCGTCGGTGAGAACACTTATTGCGAGACCCCCGGTAACATGAACGACCTCAATCTTTCGGCTAACCAGAAAGACCTTGTCAAAGCCCTCGCATCGACTGGCAAACCGGTTATTCTTGTGCTGAACGAGGGTCGTCCCAGGATTATCGGTGACATCGAGCCCCTCGTGAAAGCCGTTGTGGATGTGATGCTTCCGTCCAATTATGGTGGTGACGCTTTGGCTGCCTTGCTGTCGGGAGACGAGAACTTCTCCGGTAAGCTGCCTTTCACATATTCAAAGCACATCAATTCTCTCCACACCTACGACTACAAGGTCTCCGAGCATAATGAGACCATGGCTGGCTCATACAATTATGACGCTATCATGGATGTCCAGTGGCCTTTCGGCCACGGCCTGAGCTACACCACGTACGAGTATTCAGACCTGAAGGTTGTCATCCCCGGCTCGACCGGTGATCCCCTAACATTCTCGGCTGGTGACATGATCAAGGTATCAGTCAAGGTGGCCAACACCGGCTCTCGTCCAGGCAAAGAGGCCGTTCTTTTCTATAGCTCGGACCTTGTCGCCTCTCTTATTCCTGACGTCAAGAGACTGAGGGGCTTCGATAAGATTTCCCTTGCTCCAGGCGAGTCCAAAGTCGTTGAGTTTGAGCTTCCTGCCAAGGAGCTGGCTTTTGTGGGTGCCGATGGGAAGTGGCGTCTTGAGAAGGGCGAGTTCCGTCTCTCATGCGGAGGCCAGGCGGCTATGGTCAATTGTCTTGAGACCAAGGTCTGGGATACTCCTAACATCTAGGCGATGGATCTGGTTGCATTCCGGGAAGAAGTATTGGCTGAGCTGGAAGGGGATATATTGCCTTTCTGGCTCAGTCTTAAAGATCCGGATGGGGGCTACTTCGGAGAGGTCAAATCTGACGGGACAATCTCGCCAGACGCTCCCAGGGGAGAGATACTGAATGCCAGGATAATATGGTCTTTCTCAGCGGCTTACGCTGCCCTTGGGAAAGATTCTTATCTCTCGGCCGCCATTCATGCGAGTGATTGGTTCCTCTCTCACCTTGTTGATCCTGTCAATGGGGGAGTGTTCTGGAGCGCCTCAGCCTATGGCAAGCCTCTAGACACTAAGAAGCAACTGTACTCCCAAGCATTCGCCATTTACGCTTTCAGCGAGCTCTATAAGGTAACTGAAGACAAGGCGGTCCTAGAAGTCGCCACCGGGTTGTTCAGTATTATAGAAAACAAGTTCAGGGATTGGGCGAATGGGGGCTATATCGAGGCGCTCTCGGAGGATTTCTCGCCTCTTGAGGACATGTCCCTATCGGCTCATGACATCAACGCCGACAAGACGATGAATTCTCATCTCCATCTTATGGAGGCGTATGCCAATCTCTACAGTGTCTGGCCTGATCCCTCACTAAAGGAGGCTCTTATTGAGCTCATAAAGCTCACCTGCGAGAAGATAATCTCTCCCTCAGGGCATCTGTATTTATATTTCTCAAAAGACTGGGCGGTTCTCCCTGGAGCTATTTCCTACGGCCATGATATCGAGACATCATGGCTTCTCCTTGAGTGCGCCATGGCGGTTGGGGATGCCCTGCTGATTGATTATGTCAAGCCATATTGTCTCGCTCTCGGAGCCGCTGGCAATGAAGGGCTTCTCCCTGACGGCTCGATGAGCTACGAGCTTTTCCCTGACGGTGAGGCCGATAGTTCACGGCAGTGGTGGGTCCAGGCAGAGACCGTAGTCGGCAATCTCTGGCTGTGGAAATATCACTCTGATCCTGAAGGACTTCCAAGAGCCATCTCCTGCTGGAATTGGATCAAGGCCCATCTTCTCTGTCATTCTGAGCGAAGCGAAGAATCTTCTTCAACAAGCATCCTTCAAGGCGAGTGGTACTGGGGTACTCTGGCTGATGGGGAAACACCCGATTTGGCCAATCCCAAAGCCGGCTTCTGGAAATGCCCCTACCACAACGCCCGCATGTGCCTCGAAGCGTTGAAGATCTTTATCGATCCATAGCTTTAAGTTTTAGAAAGCTCTCTTTTCCGAGTGTATGAAATTGGTGTCTGGATGTACGAAATCAATCCCGGAACCACATTCGTACACTCGGTTCCTGTATTCATACATCGGCCTCTAAATTCCTTGGCAGACTCGTCCGGAACATCGATATTTGTCAAGCAAAACGGAGAGAATGCACTTCTCCGGTGCGGATTTATTTGATTGATCTTCAATACCCCACTGTTATTGTTAAAAATGATTATATTTGTATTGTCGGTAATTCGGCATGACATAATAGATGAAAGAGTTTGCTTTTTATCCTCTGTTGGAAATCTGGTAAATTTCTCTAAGAGCGAGGATAGACAAGCCTTCCATCACCTTTGTATCGCTGTGTACGGTGGTTTCTACCCCATTCACGCATACACAGGTGTGGGGTATTGTTTTCATTCGCTCAAAGGTTTTACCAGAACCTCCAACAGGATGAATTAAGAATGCTCCACACTTTCTTATTTGGTATGTTGTGAGGATGAAGGAATAATAAACACTAAAATAACGAGCGATATGAGATGTAACAACTGTGGCTGGGAGAATCCGGATGGAGCCCAGCGTTGTGAGAAATGCAACAGCCCTCTTGGTGGAGGCAATGTCTATGAGCCTAAAGCTGAAGAGCCTCAATCACCGATGAATTCCACAGTCCGTGAACCGATGGACACATTTGAGCGGAAGGAGAGCGGTCACAATTGTCCTGAGTGTGGTTTCCCGCTGAGGGAAGGTGCGCAGGGCTGTCCCAATTGTGGCAAACAGTTCAGCACTCCCGCCGCGGGTCCTGCCGGAGCACCATTCGTGGCTCCCGCCGCCGCGGCAGGGTTTGCCGCAAAGTATGGGGCCACAGTCAACCCATGGAGCAACCCTAACGCTGGGAAAGTTTTTAAACTCCAGCCTATCGCTTGGGATAACGAACCAGGAGAACTTCCCTCAATGACCTACACCGGTTCCGTAGTTGGACTCAACAGGGAAAACACTGACCCTACAAACAACAGCATCACCTCCAAGACCCAGGCCGAGATCATCAATGAGAACGGCAAATGGTTCATCGAGGACAAGAGCGCCCAACAGAGTACCTTCGTCCATGCCGGTCGGAAGATAGAACTCGCTGACGGCGACGTGATTATCCTTGGTAATAGAAGATTCGTTTTCAAGGCTTAGATGGAATATGGCCGTACCGCAAAGATGTGATTTCGGTGTCGGGGATGTCATCGGCTCCAGTTTCAAGGTAAAGAAAATCCTGGGAAATGGAGCCTTCGGAATCGTGTATAAAGTCA
>JAFROA010000137.1 GCA_017429885.1 Bacteroidales bacterium
ATTCTTACGGACCACCGAGTTGTCCATCGTCTGCCCTGCCCTGCCCAAACGGTAGTGATAAAGCGTGAAACCCGTATAAGTATAAGTAGTTCCCCCTATCAGAGGCGCGACAAAAAGCATGATGTCGTCGTAATATGATTTCTCGATGAAGAGCGGAGTATAAGGCCGCAAGACTTCTGTCTTGTAAACACATGAGTGGAAGTGAGCGTTGTAGAATCCATTCCCGCGGCATGGCCACGCCTTCTCGTCCAAAGAGAAGACTTTGCCCGGGGCAATTCCGGATACTCTGGTCTTCTTTGACTTATCGGTGCCATCGATGAAAACAACTTTGTCGGTCATGACAAGGTCAGCGTCAGTGTTGTCGAGGAAACTCAGAAGCTTCTCAAAATTAATGACATAATCATCACTGTCAAGAAACAGCACATATTTCCCGGAGCAGATGGATAATCCCAAATTCCAGACAGACCCATGGCCTCCGTTCTCCTTGTCAATCACCTTGAAAACGGACGGATACTTGTCCTGGAACGTCCGGGCTATCTCAGCTGATGAATCAGGGGTACTGTCATTTATCACAAGCACCTCATACAAATGGCGGCTCGACTCCGGAACCGACAGCGACTCCAGGCACTCAGAGATATATTTCTCAACCTTATAGACCGGCACTATCACCGAGAGCAGTTTCTCCATGTTCAGAAAGTGTTAATATCCAATACTTTCTCGACAATAGGAGCCATGTCGAGATATTTGTACTCCGCCAGTCTGCCGCCGAAAATGACATTCTCCATGGAATCCGCCAGGTCCTTATACCGCAAGTACAAAGAAGCGTTTCTCTTGTCATTCACGGGATAGAAAGGCTCGACGCCAGGTCGCCATTCCATAGAGAACTCCCTGGAAATCACAGTCCGTGGATTCATCAGAACCGATGATTCGCCAACAGCGAAATGCTTATGCTCGACAACCCGTGTGAAAGGAGTCTCGGAATCCGTGTAATTCACAACCGCGTTCCCCTGATAATCCGGAGTGTCAAGGATTTCTTTCTCAAAACGCAAAGACCGGTATTCCAGGTGGCCATAGCAAAAACCGAAATACTCATCCAAAGGTCCTGTGAAAACAACCTTGTCAGCATATGAGGACAACTCGGCGCAGTGTTCCAGAAAATCCACATCCGTCCTTGTCTCTATTCCGTCCAGAAGCCCTTCAATCAGTTTATTGTACCCGCCTATCGGAACTCCTTGGAAAGTGTCATTGAAATAGTTGTTGTCATACGTGAACCTTATCGGAAGGCGCTTGATAATTGATGCCGGAAGATCTGAGCACTTCCTCCCCCACTGCTTTTGGGTGTATCCTTTCACTAATTTCTCGAAAATATCCCTTCCTACCAGTGCGAGAGCCTGCTCTTCAAGATTACGCGGTTCAGTCGCGCCATCAGCTTTCATCTTTTTCAGGACTTCCGCCCTTTGAGCCTCAATGATCGCCTTAGCCTCGCCGGGATCCTCCACGCCCCACATCTGCCTGAAAGTATTCATGTTGAATGGCAGATTGTATCGCTCACCATGATAATCAGCTATCGGACAATTGACAAAAGAATTAAAAGGGGTTATCGAGTTGACAAAATCCCAGACACGCCGGTTTGAAGTGTGAAAAATATGAGGACCGTAACTGTGAACATGGATTCCCTCGACTTCCTCACAATAGAGGTTGCCACCAAGGAAAGGACGCCGGTCAATGACCAGGCATCGTTTCCCGGAGTTATGGGCTCGGTAAGCGAACATCGCACCATAGAGCCCGGCTCCCACTATGAGGTAATCATAATTTGCCATAGCCGACAAAATGATAATAAACTCTCAAAAGAAACTCCAGAATCGACCCTCCCCCACGCTTGTGGATACGGCGGAGATGTCGAAACCTAAGAGTCCTGAACAGGCCGATATCGTCTCCGGCGAAAAGCTGGGTGACCGGAGGTATGCCTAGGAATGGATTATCAGCCAGTGCGGCAATCTCTTCAGGGATACGCCCGCTCTCTTTGATCTTCTTAAGGACGGTCCTGTCATTCATGACGAAATACTCCCTTCCCGGATCAGGATTGCCGCATAGATAATGCACAACCAAGGCATCCCTAAGGAAACGGACTCCATGCTTAAGTTCGCAGTTCCAATAATCATCCAACACCTGGAACTTCCTATCTATAAGGATGTTGGCCTTGCAGAAAGAAGGCTGGTCCTGACTCACGCCATTCTCATAACCTTCAAGATACAACGAACTCCACTTCCGGAAAAAATCCCTTGACAATTGGTCATCCCGTGAGTATAATACCCCCCCGTTGAAAAAACGCTCCTCGCCAGAGATGTCAAGACCGATTCTCCGGCACATTTGTATATTAGATTCCCGGTAAGGGTTATCCTTGAACAGGCAATGCGAGTCAAGGCATGCGGCGAGAGAGCAATCAATTGAGTCTATGCCATCAAGAGGGGCGGTGACGACAGTATCACAATCCAAATAAAGGAAATCACCCTCGACATATTCCCTCATCCCTGTCTTCAATATCCTGGAGCGTTTCTTGTTCGTCAAGGAGGCATCCAAATCCACCACGGTATAATGACAGGACAACATCTCAAGACTCCGGGACAACTCTCCACGCGCTGGGAGTGTCTCGTAAGTCCTTTTATCCATTAGGATCTCAATTTGTGCCGTGGGATTGTGGTGGCGGGCTGAATACACAGAGACGAGAAGCTGCTCCATGTAATAATCCTCAACTCCGCTGACAATAACATATAGTACTTTTGTTCTC
>JAFROA010000138.1 GCA_017429885.1 Bacteroidales bacterium
GCCGGAAGCTCAAACTCATCCAGTCTCAGGTCTTCCTTGCCGTAAAGGCGTACCGCTTTAGTTTTCATATTCAATTAATTAAATACCTTTACGGGCGTGCAGACGCATCTGGGCGACAGTCTGGTTACTCGTGGGGACATAGTCTTTAAGAGGAACGATCTTCTCATTGATCGCGTCGAGGAACCATGACGGCTGAGGGAAGAAGGCTTCCTCAAGCTCGTGGCAAGGAGTGATCCAGTTGCGGGAACCAAGCACCACGGGAGCGGCATCGAGATAATCGAAGGCCATCTCTGAAATGTTGGCCGCAAGGTCGTTGAGATAAGAGCCGCGGGCGCAGGCGTCACCGGCGATGATGATGCGTCCGGTCTTCTTGACAGACTCGATAACCTTGTCGTAGTTGAACGGCACGAGGGAGCGGGCGTCGATAACCTCAGCCTCCATACCATACTTCTCCTTGAGGATGTCCGCAGCCTCAAGAGCCCTGTAAAGAGTGGCTCCGATGGTGAGGATAGTGATGTCCTTTCCAGACCTCTTGATATCAGGCTCGCCAATCGGAATCTCGTAATATCCTTCCGGAACTCCACCCTCATGGAACTTCTCGGCGATTCCGTAAAGACGCTGGCTCTCAAAGAATATGACAGGGTCTGTGCCCTGAAGAGCGGCGTTCATGAGACCCTTGGCGTCGTAAGGAGTGACAGGGAAGCAGACCTTCAAGCCAGGGATATGGGTGCAGAGGCTCGTCCAGTCCTGACTGTGCTGGGCTCCATACTTGGAACCAACTGAAACTCTGACTACTACAGGCATCTTAAGGATATTTCCGGACATCGCCTGCCACTTAGGAAGCTGGTTGAATATCTCGTCACCGCAGCATCCGAGGAAGTCACAGTACATGATCTCTGGAATCACGCGGCCACCGCACATAGCATAACCGATGGCGGTTCCGATAATGGCCGCCTCAGCGATCGGGCTGTTGAACAGACGGTGATACGGAAGCGCCTCAGTAAGACCGCGATAGACAGCGAAAGCGCCACCCCACTCACGATTCTCCTCGCCATAGGCGATAAGGGAAGCGTCCTTGTAGAAACGATCCACGATAGCCTCGAAGACTCCATCGCGGAAGTTGTAGGACTTCATTGAGCTCACGGGCTTTCCATCCTTATCGAGCCAGAAACGCTCCTTGCCGGCAATCTGTTTGACCCTCGGATTCTCCTCGAGAGGCATAAGCACATCGGGCTTGGCATCGGAAAGGGAGTCTATGCTCTGGTTGGAGAACATCATCTCTCCAAGAAGCTCATCTTGCTTCACAAGATCCATCCTAGGGGAAACCTCCTCATCGATAGCGAGTTTGTAGCACTCGAAGATGTTGGCGTTAACCTCGGCGCGGATAGCGTCAAGGGCAGCCTGGTCGGCCACGCCAGCTTCAATAAGCTTCTTTCCGAATGCGACAATGCAGTCTTCCTTCTCCCAAGCCTCAATCTCTTCCTTGGTGCGATAAGAGCTCTGGTCGGACGGGGAATGGCCGCTGTAGCGGTAAGTCACGACATCCAGGAGGGCCGGTCCCTTCTTCTCGAGAAGATAGGCCTTCTTGCGATAGAAAGCGTCTATGACAGCGAGGGGGTTGTATCCGTCCACTCTCTCGGCGTCCATGGCGTCAGCCTTGAATCCCGCGCCCAGACGAGCAGGGAAGGTGTAGCCCATGGTCTCACCCTTGGTCTGGCCACCCATGGCGTACTGGTTGTCCATGACGTTGAACAGAACAGGAAGGCCACCCTTCATGTCACCCTCCCAGAGGGTATTAAACTGGTCCATAGAGGCGAAAGTCATACCCTCGAGCACAGGGCCGCGGGCCATGGCGCCATCACCAAGGTTGGCTACAACAATACCTTTCTTCCTGTTGACCTTCTTGTAAAGAGCCGCTCCAACGGCGATCGAGCCGCTACCACCGACGATGGCGTTGTTCGGATATATTCCGAAAGGAGTGAAGAAGGTGTGCATAGAACCGCCGAGTCCCTTGTTGAAACCGGTTGTGCGTGCGAAAATCTCAGCCATGGCTCCATAGAGAAGGAAGCGGATTCCAAGTTCCTTGGTGTCTGTTCCGGAATATGCCTTCTTAGCGACATTCAGTGTGGCACCGCCCCAGAACTCCTCCATCACCTTCTTGAGCTCATCCTCAGGAAGGATCTGAATTGAGCGGAGTCCCTTGGCGAGAATCTCACCGTGAGAACGGTGGCTTCCGAAGATAAAGTCATCAGTGTCAAGGGCATAAGCCATACCCACCGCAGCGGCCTCCTGGCCGGCGGAAAGGTGGGCGGGACCGGGATTGTTATAGGCGACACCGTTGTAACCTCCAGTGGTCTTGACGAGGTTGAGCATGGTCTCAAACTCGCGGATGTAGGACATGTCCCTGAATATCCGGAGAAGATCCTCTTTGGAGAAACGGCCGTCCTTCAGCTCTTCCTTGACGGTCTTGTTGTATTTCATCACCGGAATGACCGGGAGTTTGAGCTCATGTTCCTGGGGACGCAACGTGACTTCAGGATCGATATATAGCGCTTTAGGCATGATTTGACTTATTAAATTGTGAATGATGTTTCTTTAATGATCTCTGACACGGTAGGGTGCGGGAAAACCACCTCCTGAAGCTGCTCAAGAGTCATCTCTGTCTCAATAGCGACACAGGCGGCGCTTATGATCTCGGAGCAGGGGTTGCCAAGCATGTGGACACCCAAGACCTCATGGTACTTCGCCCCGACGATCACCTTGCATATTCCCTCTCCCCTCTCATTCTCAGCCACGAAACGGCCGGCATAAGCCATGGGGAGCTTGACAACCTTGTAATCGACGCCTTTCGCCTTTGCCTCGGCCTCGGTGAGTCCGACTCCAGCGACCTCAGGATTGGTGTAAACCACTCCGGGAATGGCATTGTAACGCATCCTATCCTCTTTTCCGAGAATATTATTGACAGCAACCTCACCTTCACGAGAAGCAGTGTGGGCAAGCATTGAGAACCCTGTAACATCACCGGCGGCATAAACACCGGGAACATTTGTCTTCATCTTCTCGTCCACCTTGATTCCGTAAGGTCTTCCCGCAGGATTGAGAGCCAACTCAACACCTATATTATCAAGGCCGAAGCCTTGGAGATTGGCCCTGCGTCCGACACTGACCAGGATCTTATCACCACTTACACGGCAAACCTTGCCTTCGGGATCCTCGTATACGACGGTATTGCCCTCAATTCCAGTCACCTTACAACGCAGGCAGAACTGGACGCCTTTCTTCTCATACTGCTTCTGGAGCATATCGCTGATCTCGTCATCAAGAGGACCAAGAATCTTCGGAAGCATCTCAACCACAGTGACTTTTGTGCCAAGTGTGCTGAAGAAGGCGGCGAACTCCATACCGATGACACCGCCTCCGATCACAACCAGTTCCTCAGGACGCTCGGTCATCTCCAGAATCTCACGGTTGGTAACGATGACGTCGCCAGCCTCTTTCAGTCCCGGGAACGGAGGGACCGCGGCCTCGGAGCCCGTGCAAATCAAAAGATTCTTGGCCGCGTAGACATTCCCGCCTGCCTCGATCTTGATGCCCTCGCTGTCACGTCCCTGGATTGTGGCGCTCTCAGCCACGACTTCGACCTTGTTACTCTTCATCGCGGCTTTCACACCTCCGACAAGTTTCTTGACAACCTTGTTCTTGCGGGCCACGATCTCATCATATTTGAACGAGGGATCGTTCACATAGACTCCGTAATGGTCGCCAGTCATGGCGTAATTGTAAACCTTGGCACTGTAAAGAAGAGTCTTGGTGGGGATACAGCCCTCATTTAGGCACACTCCACCAAGCGACTTCCTCTCGAATAGAACCACCTTTAATCCAGCGGCTCCCGCCCTTTCGGCGGCCACATAACCACCGGGGCCGCCACCGATAATCGCTAAATCGTACATATCTGAATTTGAATTATATCCTTATTCGTCAGAACTCAATGTCCAGAGTCTCTATCTCTGTCGCCACTTGTTTGAGGAAACGGGTGGCCTCACCGCCGTCAAGAGCCCTGTGGTCATAGGTCAATGAGAGACCCAAGTAAGGCACAAACGCGATGACTCCGCCGCCAAGATCCTTCGGACGAGGGACAATGGTGCCGACTCCGAGAATCCCGCTCTGGGGAAGGTTGATAACGGGAGTGAACCACTCGACACCGAAACCACCGAGATTGGAGACCGTGAAGGACGCCGCCTCAGAAGACAGCAGGTCAGGATTGATACTACCCTTACGGCAATCATCAGCGACCTGCTTGAGAGCCTTGCTCAATTCAGTTATCGAGAGATTCTCGGCGTGCTTGACGCAAGGGACCATAAGTCCGCGCTCAGTGTCAACAGCACATCCGAGATTGACGGTGTTGAATATCCTCATGGAATCGCCGAGGCAGTGGGAATTGACTTTAGGGAATTTTTGGAGAGCCTTGATCACCGCGAAACAGACGAAGTCGTTGATGGTGACATTGGCGTCGATCTTTCCTTCTTCCAGAGCTTTCTTGGCTTTCTTTCGGAGTGCCTGGATCTTTCTCGCGTCAGCGCCGAGCATATGTGTAAGCTGCGCGGAGTTCTGCAGGGAATTGTACATGCTCTTGGCGATGAGCTTGCGCATATTGGACATCTTCTCCACCTGGAACTCTGAGCCTTCTCCGGCGATTTCGGTGTGGGATGGCTTCCATGTCTTGAGGTCACTTCCCTTCACCATGCCGGCGAGGCCTGTCCCACTCGCTGGCGCCTGCAGTCCACCCTCAGCCATCATGGCCTTGGCGAGGCCTGATCTTGGAGAAGCCGCGGCAGCTATTACATCCCGCTCTATCACCCTGCCTCCAGGGCCGGAACCAGCGACTTGATTCGTGTCCACGCCTTTCTCTTCCGCCAGACGTTTAGCTCTTGGGGATACTCCGGACGGGGATGATGTCCCTCCGGGCACCACTGCCACCCTCGGCACGTTAAGAGGGGGGACCGGAGCTTCGCTCTGCGAAGCGAGCGGTGGGGTCGAGCGGAGCGAGACGGTGCCGGAGGGAGCGTCATCCCCGTCCGGAGCAGCCGCGGCGGAAGCCTCACCTCCGGGAGCGAACTCCTCGAAGGACTCACCGGGCTCACCGATGACCATCACGTTGGTCAGGCACGGAATCTCATCATTATCATTGAAAAAGCAAGCTAAGACGGTTCCCTCGAACTTCGATTCCTCGTCAAATGAAGCCTTGTCGGTCTCATAGCTGAAAAGGATGTCTCCGACGGCGACCTTGTCGCCCACTTTCTTCTTGAACTCAGTTACGATGCAGCTTTCTACAGATTGCCCCTGCTTGGGCATTATCACTACTTGCGCCATTAATTATGATTTTTATACAGCCCATCAAAAGACCATACAAAGTTAAAATTTCCTGTTGAGATAAAAAAGGATTATATTTGTATGCTTTACACAAAAAGCATTATTCAAACTAAAAATATCAAACACCAAAATGCGATCAACAGAAGATCTGAA
>JAFROA010000139.1 GCA_017429885.1 Bacteroidales bacterium
GATTACAAATCACGTGCTCTGGCCAACTGAGCTATTTCGGCGTTATTTCAAAGACCCCCTTTGACAAAGGGACTGCAAAGATAGGCATTAAATCCGATTCTCCAAAACTTTTTCAATTATTTTTGAAGAGTTCCAGAAGCTCCGAAAATATGCTCTCAGAGTCAAGGCCGCAATTCTTTCTCTGCTCTCCCACAGGGGCTTGGGATATGAAGCGATCCGGGACACCGAGCCCCTTCACGGTGGCCTTCAAACCTTTTGACGCGGCATATTCACTCACCTCGGAAAACAAGCCTCCCTTGAGAGCCCCATCCTCGATTGTAAGGATCGCCTTGGCTCCCGCGACTTCCTCCATTAACTCGGTGTCGAAGGGCTTAAGGAACCTCATGTTGTACACGCTCGGCCTTTTCCCTATCTCCTTCTCGAGCCTCATCGCGGCCTCGACAGCACGGTGGACAACTGGTCCAAGCGCCAGGATTGCCACATCTTCTCCATTCAGGAGTTTCTCGCCCTTCCCGATCTCAACCGGAGAAGGTTCTTCCTCTCTCCATTCCACTCCTTCTCCCAATCCTCTGGGATACCTTATTATATAAGGGCCTTCTTTGACCTCCAATCCCTTGTACAGCAGGTCCTTCAGCTCTTTCTCGTCTTTAGGGGCGGCGATCACGGTGTCGGGCACGCCTCTCATCGAGCTCATGTCGAAAACACCCTGGTGGGTGGCGCCATCCTCTCCCACCAGCCCGGCTCTGTCCAGGCAAAGAATGACTGGCAGCTTCTGGAGGGCCACATCGTGGATGATCTCGTCGTAAGCCCTTTGGGCGAAGGTGGAATAGATGCAGCAATATGGCTTCATGCCGCCAGCGGCGAGTCCCGCGGCGAAAGTCACCGCATGCTCCTCGGCTATACCCACATCAAAAAACCTGTCCGGGAACTCTCTCGCGAAAGCGGTCATGCCGCTTCCCGTGGCCATGGCTGGAGTGATACCGACCACTTTCGGGTCTTTCCTGGCCAATTCACGCAAGACCTCGCCAAACACATCCTGGTAGCGGTCGGCTTTATATGGTCCCGACAACCTTTTGCCGGTCGCTGGCTCAAACTTTCCAGGTGCATGCCAAGTGGTCGGGTCCTCCTCCGCCGGAGTGTAACCCTTTCCTTTTACGGTGCAGGTGTGTAATATTTTAGGTCCCTTGATACCTTTCAGCCTGCGTAGGGTGCGCACCACCTCTTCGATGTCATTCCCGTCTATAGGACCGAAATACCTGAAACCGAAGGCCTCGAACAAATCACCACCTGATTTGCCGACCAGGCTGGCTTTGGTATTCCTGACCTTTCTTTGGATCCAGTTGCGGAACCTGCTGGATCCCAGTTTGTTCCAGATGTGAGTCTTGATCTTGTTGTAGGCCGGGTCGGTGGTGAAGCTCAAGAGATAGGAATGGAGTGCCCCGCGGTTGCCGTCGATGGCCATCTCATTGTCATTGAGGACTATGAGAATATCCTCATCGCTGTCTCCGGCGTTATTCAATCCCTCTAGGGCAAGCCCGCCTGTCATGGCGCCGTCTCCTATCATAGCGATGGTTTTCTGGCTTTTGCCCGCCAACTTGGCGGCTCTCGCAAGGCCCAACGCTGCCGAGATGGAGGTGGAAGCATGTCCGGCACCGAACACATCGTAAGAACTCTCAGACCTGTTCGGGAAACCGCTGAGACCATCTGCCATGCGGTTTTTCTTGAATTCTTCCTTCCTGCCTGTCAATATCTTATGGGCATAGGCCTGATGACCCACGTCGAAGACAATCTTGTCGGAGGGGGTGTCGAATACATAATGGAGACCCACTATGAGCTCCACCGCTCCAAGGCTGGAGGCGAGGTGGCCGGGATTGTTCGAGCAGCAGTTGACTATATATTCACGGATCTCGCCGCAGAGGGTCTTCAGCCCGTCGGTGTCGAGTCCACGGATGTCCTCCGGATAATTAATGCTGTCGAGAATGTTGCTCATCTTAGCTGACTTGGATGGCAAAGGTACGATTTTATTCTCGGGAATCCTTGTATTCGCAGGATTTGTGTTAATTTTGTCCTCGTTAAAACAATATGATTTATGTCTGAGACTTCTGTCAAAACCACTTTGAGGGATTCGGCGGCGATGAGGTGGATCGCCCTCCTGCTGCTTGCCCTCGGCATGTTCTGCGCCTACATTTTCATGGATATCCTCTCGCCGATCAAGGACTTGATGGAATCCACACGCGGATGGGATTCCAAGGCCTTCGGTACTATGGAGGGTGCGGAGACGTTCTTGAACGTATTTGTGTTCTTCCTGATATTCGCCGGAATCATTCTGGACAAGATGGGCGTCCGCTTCACGGCGGTGCTCTCAGGAGCCGTCATGCTTCTGGGCGGCGCGATAAAGTATTACGCCATCAGCGAGTCGTTCATGGGTTCCGGCCTTGAGAGCTGGTTCACGAACAATCTCAACTGGCACACCGGAATAGGTTTCATTGACGACATCCTGCCGTTCTACCAGAATATGCCGGCCTCCGCCAAGCTTGCCGCCCTGGGTTTCATGATCTTCGGTTGCGGTTGTGAGATGGCTGGAATTACCGTGAGCAGGGGAATCGTCAAATGGTTCAAAGGCCGTGAGACTGCGCTTGCGATGGGTTCTGAGATGGCTCTCGCCCGTCTGGGAGTGGCCACATGTATGATTTTCTCGCCTTATTTCGCCAAGCTCGGAGGACAGATCAATGTCAGCCGTTCAGTCGCGTTCGGAGTGGTGCTGCTCTGCATCGCGTTGATCATGTTCATCACATATTTCTTCATGGACAAGAAACTCGACAGCCAGACCGGCGAGGCGGAAGAGAAAGACGATCCATTCAAGGTTTCTGACATCGGGAAGATCCTTTCCAGCCTTGGATTCTGGCTTGTCGCCCTCCTCTGCGTCCTTTATTATTCGGCGATTTTCCCGTTCCAGAAATATGCGGTGAATATGCTCCAGTGCAACCTGACCTTGACCGAGCCGGCCGCTGGTTCATTCTGGGCCGGTGAGGCTGTCACTATCGTCCAGTACATCATCATGCTCATGGTCGCGGTTTGCGCCTTCTCCAGCAACTTCATCAAGAATAACAAGGGAATGAAATACGGCCTGATGGCTGCAGCCATAGTGGCGCTGATTGTCTATTGCGTGATGGGATTCAAACGCGGTACCGCCGAGACGATATTCGCCGTGTTCCCGCTTCTTGCCGTGGCCATCACTCCTATTCTCGGCAATTATGTGGATCATAAGGGCAAGGCGGCTTCGATGCTGCTTATAGGCTCAATACTCCTTGTATTCTGCCATCTCACCTTCGCGTTCATCCTGCCTTTGTTCAAGGGCAGCGCTGTGGGCGGAACTATAGTGGCATACGTCACGATCCTCGTTCTTGGAGCCAGCTTCTCCCTGGTTCCCGCGGCTCTGTGGCCTTCAGTTCCCAAGCTCGTGGATGAGAAAATCATCGGATCAGCTTACGCTCTGATCTTCTGGATTCAGAATATCGGACTTTGGCTTTTCCCGATCTTGATAGGCAACGTTCTCACCAGCACCAACGCCCCCGGAACTCCTCCGGATCAGCTGAATTATACCTGGGCACTTGTGATGTTGGCTTGCCTTGGAGTAGCGGCGATGTTGATCGGCCTCTATCTGAAGGTCGTTGACCGCAAGAAGCACCTCGGACTCGAGGAACCGAACATCGCGGAATAGATTAATTGATTGATTACCCTTTTGCCATGTGTGCCATTCGCTTGGCACACATGGTTTGTTTATGCCCCACTTTCCTGCCATGTGGTGCTTTAGCTTGGCACACATGGCAGGGTGAGGTTGTTTCTCCATTTGGGAAACTGGAGGAAAATCATTATTATTGAGAAGAAATAAACTTGAATAATATGAAAAATTTCAAAAATCAGTCGCTTTGGCGCATAGGTGTTGCGTCTCCTTCGGAAACTCTTGAATTCCAATTGGTTACAACAGATCATCTCTCGGAGGGGATTTGGTTCAGAGATGACCAGGATTTTAAGGTTGGGATGAATTATGTTGCTATTATCGCAATATCTTCGGGCATAATTGTATTAGGGTTCATACTAATGTCTAACCATGTGCACTTGGTTCTCCAATGCTCCCGCGTACAGGCCGAATGGTTTATAAACGAACTTAAGAGGAGATATTCGGAATACCTTCACCACCGTTACGGCACTGATGATTTCCTTAGGCATGTTGCCGTTGATATTCAGGAGGTTGCCATTGAAGATGAATCGCTCGAAAGAGCTCTGGCATACATAATCATGAATTGCGTTGCCGCCAATATTTGTTTGACACCCAATGATTATCCATGGAGCAGTGCTGGCTCTTACTTCAGGGTCACCGCTCCTAAAGGTGTGCGGCTCGGAAAACTGTCAATAAGTGCGCGAAGGAGAATACTCCACAGCAGAGCTGTCCTGCCAGATGATGTGTTGATCGGGGAAGATGGATATATTCTACCATTGTCATATATCCCGGTAAAGTTTGTGGAATCCATATTCAGGACTCCTAAGAGACTGAATTACTTTCTGATGAACTCTTCGAAGGCCAAGAAGCGGCTTGCTTCGGAAGATGGGCTTCCTTCTTTTACGGACCAGGTGGTTCTGGCCGCCATTCCCGATTTGTGCAGGTCTTTATTCCGAAAGCCATCAGCGGCAGTGTTGTCAGAAGAGGAGATGACCGAATTGGTTAAACAAGTGCGCCGTCGTTTCAGTTCAGATGTCCATCAGATTTCCCGGCTATTAGGTATTGAATATTCAAAGGTCACTCGGATGCTGGAGGAGTTTTAAATGCATCCTTCTCGAGGCATTCTCTCAGTTTTCGAGTCCCTTTTTCCTGCTATGTGTGCCATTCGTCTGGCACACATGGTCTGTTTATGCCCCCTATTCCTGCCATGTGGTGATTCTGCGTGGCACACATGGCTGGTTTAAGCCACTATTCCTGCCATGTGGTGATTCCGCTTGGCACACATGGCACGGTCAAAGTGGCTGAATAATACCATAGGAAGGGAACGTCACATCGAGGAAGGTGCGTCGAGGCGGAGTTCGGGCTGGCGGGCGGAGGAACGCCTCAAGCCTATAGCGAGCAGCAGGGCGAGGACGCAGACGGTCACGAACATGATCTCCACGCCAACGGCCCCGGAAGCCTGACCGGCTGCCGCATCAAGAGCGTCATTACCGGCGGCGCCTATGTCATTGCCGGCCTGACCGGCAATCCCTGACCGTGCCGCCAGGATCTTCCCGGCGAACATTTTGAAAAGCATAAGCCCCAGGTTTTGCACCCAATATGTTAGCGCATAGGCGGTCCCAAGCACCTTCGCAGGGACCAGTTTCGGCACTGAAGGCCACATGGCGGCAGGTACAAGGGAATATCCGAAACCAAGGAATACCATGGAGAGATATCCATAGAAAGGCACTCCAGCGGGAGCGAAAGCCAGAAGCAGGTGGGCAATAAGGGCTAGAATCGCTCCGGCCACCATCCAGCGGGTCCCTTTGCCGATTTTGTCCACCATGATTCCGAATAGAGGGGCGAATATCACCGTGGAGAAAGGAAGCATGGAGACCATCCAACTGGCGGCTTCCACAGGCACGCCGAAACGTGGGATCAGTATCGCACTGGCGAATTTCTTGAAGGAGATTATGCTGCTGTAGAAGAACACGCAAAGCAGGGCGATCATGATGAATTGCTTGTTTTTCAGCAGCCCCAGCACGTCGGAGAAACGGAAAGGCCCTTCGGAGTTACCGTCTTCAGCGGTACCATCATTGCCTGCCTTTGCAATACCGTCATTGCCGGTCATATTAACACCGTCATTGCCGGCCTGACCGGCAATCCCTTTGCGTGCGGCACGATCGAACCCCGCATCCATTGCAACGAATATCGCCCACAGGATCATTCCCGCGACCATCAATCCAAGTCCCAGGAAGGCTGGCCTGGCCGTCTCCGCCAATGAATATATCTCACCGGGAGCCTTTGCGGCCACGAGCCTAGGCGACATTACCAGGGCGAAGGCTGTTCCGAGCCTTGCTATCGCCAGCTGCAAACCCATTGCGAAAGCCATGGGTCCGTCCTTGAACCATTTGGCGATTGAGCGCGTCACCGCCACTCCGGCGATCTCACTACCCAACCCGAATAGCATACACCCTACATAAGCCACTGAAAGAGAAGTCTTTGGCGGAAGTCCGGACGTTATCGCCCAAGCGACCATGGCGGCACCACCGGCCATCATCGCGACGAATATGGATCCGGTGATCCGGACGCCCCATTTGTCCAGTAGCATCCCGCATATCACCAGGCCTCCGAAAACGCAGAGGACGGAATAACCGCTGGTGTATAGCCCGTAATCCGCTGAGTTCCAACCAAGCTCCAAAAGTGAAGGGTTCTCGAACAGGTGCGACAAGGTGCTGAACATGTCGTCGAAGAAGTACGATGCGAACATCGGCACAACCAGGCATGCCAGGGCCAGCCAGGGGGCGAGCTTGGATGTTTTATGGTCAGTTTTTCTCATGATTCCAGCTTTGTGTGGAGTACTGTCACGAATATACGAAAAAGATTCTTCACTTCGTTCAGAATGACAAGGCTAACTATGGTAAGCTAAGGCAAGGCTAACCTATGCAAAAGCGGGCGCCCCGATACGAGGCGTCCGCCTAGCAATGGTGTCAGGGTCAATTCTGAGACTCTGGCTGACCTGGTCAATCAGTCGGCATGGCATGGATCACTTCGACAGTCGCATTAGCGGTCGCAAATGCTTCTTGCCATGCTGAATCAGCCTTATAAGCGTCCACGAGGTTGGCGGGAACATAAACAGCCTCAACTGTAATCATTTGTACGCCAGATCTCAGACACTTGAACGTATTCTCATATACCTGAACGACACTAGCTTTGGACAGGTAGATACTTAAATTAAATGGTGTCGTTCCCTCGTAGTAGTATAATACATAATTGGGAGTAAAACCACTAAAGTTCGGGCCTAACTTCAGTTTCGTGATACTGGTTAACTGTGCTTGCGGTAATGATATGATGCTCGGAAGGTCTAACTCTGACAGAGAATACATGTACAAGAATGTGTTGGCGAAAGCTGTTTCAAAGCTCGGAATCTCCAACAATGTCAAAGGGCTCCAGCCGAAAGCCCTTTGGCCTAGCGTCTGTTTGAGGTTCGGTAATCTCAACTTAGTCAGACCAGTATAGGCCAGAGACTCTTGATTAAGTTTTTCGAGTGATGTTACCTCTGAGACCCCATTCGCGTCAACTTTGCCGAGGGAAGTGAGGTTACGACACTTGTAGAATGCGTATTGTCCAAACGAAGTCACCATGTGAGGCTCGGCGAATGTGACTTTCTCCAATGCCGAGCATGAATTGAATGTCATTTCACTCACGGTCGTAATCGCTCCTAAATGAGCGGTTTTGAGTTTCGTGCAACGATTGAACGCCTTCTTTCCGAGATTTCTCAGATCCTGGAAGTATACCCTTAATATTCCGCTGCTCTCAAATGCGCTTTCACCGATCTGAATATTACTTGTGTTGGCCATCAATGCCCAGTCAAGGTTTCCGCAGTTCATGAAAGCCCGCTTTCCTATACTTGTGAGATAGAGGTATGTGTCAAAATCGTTATCCGGATGACTCGCCCATGAGGTTCCGTCATCTTTCATCACCAGGTTCGAACAACCGTTGAAAGCGTCATTCCCAATTGTGATCACATCCTTTGGTATAGGCATCTTGCTCATTGCTGTGCAGCCCATGAAGGCTTCGTCGGGGATTACTTCCAAAGAAGAGAACTCGGCAGAGGAGAGGCTTGAGCAATTCTTGAATGCTCCCTGACCTAATTCTACGGGACCGTAGAAGTAGACGGAGTAGACTTTGCTGTTCTCAAAAGCATTTGCGCCGATTTGGGTCGCGCTGTTGGAACCCAGAGACCAATCGAGGCTTGAGCAGTCCTTGAACGCTCTGTCTCCGATGCTGGCTAGTCTGGCATAGTTATCCCATCCCCCGGAACCGTAATCAATGGACCAGTCGATAGGCTCAAGACCAGAATTCCCCACCCATGATGCCCGCATAAGAGTGCAGCCATTGAATGCGTCATCCCCGATGGAGGTCAAGGAATCCACGGGTGCCGGCATCATAAGAAGTTTAGAACAGTCCTTGAAGGCACCCTCTCC
>JAFROA010000140.1 GCA_017429885.1 Bacteroidales bacterium
AATGAAACATAATCTGGATGACGCGGTCCTCATGAAGACCGGACATCAAAGTGTCTACAAACTGAGGCAGGAAGGGCTCCTGAATGAGTATCTGATTGTTAGCGGTGACGGCACCCGCCGTCTCATGGCCTCTCCCGAAGTTGTCGGTTTCGGCTCGTATCAAAGTATGGTTCCCGCCACTATGAAAGGTATGCTGTACCTTTCTGAGAGCGGGCTCTCAAAGAATGTGAATATTCTCACCATCCTCCGTGGCGGGCTCAATTATCCAATAGAGGAATGCGCTTTCAGGGCCGGGTTCCGGGTGACGAACATGGATTTCCTCTCATGCGAGAGAATCATTGAGGATGATGTGATCAAGGGATTGGACGTCCGTTATCAGAAAGTGCGCACCTGCAAGGACTGTGTGCTGATGGTGGGAGACATCATCGCTTCCGGAGCCACTCTCGGCATGTGTATGGACCATGTGATCAGCTGGTTCCGGGATCATGGCGGCTCTTTCAAACGAATCGTCTTTTTCACGATCGGAGGATCAAACGCCATAGATTTCATGGAGGATCTTGCCCCGAAGGTCAAGAGTTTCTCACCTAACTTCGAGGGCTTCACTTGTTTCTTCTATGAGGGTATATTCAATGTCTATCAGGATCGTGGATGCCTTGGTTTCCAGGTCCCTGACATCGATTTTTATTGGGGAGACGGAATCGTCTGTCCCGAGTTCCGTGAATATGTCGTGGCTCACGGGTATTCCTTATATGAGAAATGCATAATCTACGACGGCGGAGCCAGAAGATACGAGATTCCAGACCATTACAAGGAAGTTGTGGCCTATTGGGAAGAGGTGCTGGAAGCTTCTGACAGGGTGGATATTATGACTCTGACGCAGGAGAGGTTGGGCTATGAGGCTCCCATCTCTTATGAGGACTGGCTGAAAGTGACGAAGTTCATGGAACTTGGCGACCAAAGCGTCTTGTACAGCGATGAGCGGGTCTTCCTGGCGAAGGCCAGGGCTCTCACTCTTAAGGATGTCGCCACAAAAAGACTTGAGCAAATCAAACAAACCTTAATGGGATATGAGTAAACAAAACCAAAAAGTCGACATCGACTACACGAACAGTCGTGTTGACGCATCGGGTCGCAAGAGCACCCTCAGCATGTTCATGGTGATGCTAGGCTTCACCTTCTTCTCCGCATCCATGTGGGCTGGCCAGAATCTGGCGGCCGGACTGGATTTCTCGGGTTTCATCTGGGCGCTTCTTCTGGGCGGTCTCATCCTCGGAGGTTACACTGGCACTCTCGGCTGGATTGGTGCTGAGAGCGGTTTGACTCTCGATATGCTTGCCCGCAGGAGTTTCGGCGAGAAAGGCAGCTATCTCCCCAGCGCGATGATCAGCTTCACGCAGATCGGCTGGTTCGGAGTCGGTCTGGCCATGTTCGCTATCCCTGTCGCCAAAGAGATTATGGGTCTTGAAGTCACGCCTGATTATATGCCTTGGCAAGGCTACCTGCTCGTCCTGATCGCAGGTATCCTGATGACCGCCAGCGCGTATTTCGGAATCAAGAGCTTGACTATCATCAGCTACATCGCCGTGCCCGCTGTGGCCATCCTCGGTACTGTCGCTATGATTCTCGCTGTCACCAGGGGAGACGCCGGCCTTGTCGAGCAGTTCGCCAAGGGGACAAAGGATCTCGGTATCATAGCTGGAGCTGGCCTTGTGATAGGTAGTTTTGTCTCGGGTGGTACAGCGACGCCGAACTTCGCGAGATTCGCAAAATCCCCTAAGATCGGATTGATAGTCACTGTCGTGGCCTTCTTCATCGGCAACTCCCTGATGTTCTTCTTCGGAGCAGTCTCCAGCATTTATGTCGGTGGTAACGACATCTTCGAGGTTATGCTCAACCTCAACCTGTTCTACATCGCCATCCTGGTTCTCGGTCTGAATATCTGGACGACCAACGACAACGCCCTCTACACTTCAGGTCTTGGACTCTCGAACATTTTCGGGCTGTCAAAGAAAACCATGGTGCTCCTCGGAGGTCTGATCGGCACACTCGCTGCCGTGTGGCTCTACTGGAACTTCTGCGACTGGCTGAATATTCTTAACTGCACCCTTCCTCCTGTTGGTATCATCTTGATCTGCAGCTATTTCTCCCACAGGAAAGCTTATATGGACGACAGCGTTCCCAAACGCCAGGTCAACTGGGCAGCTGTGGTCGGAGTCATCCTCGGTGCGGTTGTCGCCAATCTGGTGAAGTGGGGCATCCCTTCAATCAACGGAATGGTTGTGGCCGCTGCCTGCTACTTCATTGGCCAGGCCATTGACAAGAAGTAGCCCGTTTTGCGGAAATAGTTAATTACTAATATATTACAGAAAATGCGTAGTAAAATCTACTACGCATTTTTTGTACTTAATTGATTCATAGATATTTCTGAAAAACGGCTCTTTTTATTAACTTTGCGATATGTCAAAGGCGTATATCATTAAGCTCCTTGAGGAGCATGGGGTCAAAGCGACGGTCAACAGGCTGCTTGTGGCTGAGGCTCTCAGCC
>JAFROA010000141.1 GCA_017429885.1 Bacteroidales bacterium
CACAACCAACTTGGATGAGGTGGTCGTTGTCGGTTATGGTACACAGAAGAAGGTCAATCTGACCGGCGCTGTCTCAAGTGTCCGCGGAGAGGACCTTGCTTTCAAGAACGTGATGTCGACCGCCCAGGCCCTACAGGGTGTCGCTGCCGGTCTTACCATCACTTCCGCAACCGGTGAGCCTGACGACGCCACTATGCGAGTCAGAGGTATCGGTACCCTCAACAACAATGATCCTCTCGTCCTAATTGACGGTGTTTCAGGCTCAATGAGCGGTCTCGATCCCAATGATATCGAGAGCATCTCTGTCCTTAAAGACGCCGCTTCAGCCGCCATTTATGGATCCCGAGCCGCTAACGGTGTTATCCTTATCACCACCAAGCATAGCAGGAGCAAAGAGTTGAGAGTCACTTACAAGGGTACTGTGTCGACATCAAACATCATCTCTACCCCTCATCTAGTGAATGCATGGGAGTATCTGAAGATGCGTAATGACGCCAACGCCAACGATACCCGAAAGTCTGACGGCACTCCCGGAGGTCACCTCTGGTCCGATCAGGAGATCGAGACTTGGAGGACTTCCACCGACCGTGACGCCTACCCTAACTCCAACATCCTCGAGGAAACCCTCAAGCCCGCTACCGAGACCCAGCATTATCTCGGCATTCAGACGGGTACGGATAAATTCTCAACCAATACTTCCTTCAATTATACCTGGCGCGACGGTAATATGAAGAACGTTGATTTCAGCCGTTATGGAATCCGTTCCAATAATAAGTATTTCCTGACTGATTGGGCATCCCTGAGTGCAGACATTTCAGTCAGACGTCGCACCTATAACACCCCTTGGGGTAGTGGCGTCAATCTACAGGAATTATACCGTCAGGCCCCTATCTATGCCACGAAGTATTCCAATGGCGTTTGGGCCGGCAACTATTCCGGAACCCCTCACCCACGCCAGCTTATCGAGGATAATTACATGCCTCGCACTCGGGAGTGGAGTGAGATGATGGGCCGCTTCGCCCTCACACTTACTCCTGTCAAGGGTCTCAATATAGACTTCTCCTTCGCACCGAAGTGGAATACCAGTGATGGAAAGAGTGTCACCACATATCCTACCCTGTACAACTACAAGACCGGTGAGGTCAACTGGACTTCGCCTACTCCCAACAGCATTTCCCAGACAAATGAAAGGGAGAAGGAGTACGACAGGAATATCTTGGCGACATACAATGTATCGCTCGGCAAGCATGACATCTCCGCCATGGCCGGTTGGCAGTATCTTACATATCATTATGACTATTTATATGGGTACCGCGACGGCAATATCTTCCCTCAGTTCAAGGAGATTAACGCTTTTGATGTGACCAACCAGAAGACCTCAGGAACCGCGAGCGAGTGGGCCCTTATGTCTTACTTCGGGCGTTTCAACTATGCGTATGCCTCCAAGTATCTCTTCGAGGCCAATGTCCGTTACGATGGATCATCCCGTTTCGCAGCAGGTTACAGATGGGGCGTTTTCCCTTCATTCTCTGTGGGTTGGAGATTCTCAGAGGAAAGCTTCATGGATTGGGCTGACAGCTGGTTGAACAACGGTAAGCTCCGTGTCTCCTATGGTCACCTCGGTAACCAGCAGGGTGTCGGTGCTTACGCCACGGCCCTCAATGTCAACACGACCTCCTACGCTGTCTTCGGCGGAGATCCTGTTTCCGCATACTCTGTCTCTGAATATGCGACCCAGAATCTTACTTGGGAGAAGACCACTGACTTCAACGTGGGTATCGATCTTGCCCTGTTTGGTAAACTCAACCTGTCCTTCGATTGGTACAAGAAGACCACTGACGGTATCCTCATGGGTAAGGATATTCCTTACATCATGGGTTACACCAACAGCCCTTACCAGAATGTCGGCATTGTCGAGAACAAGGGTTGGGACTTCACCGCCACCTGGTTTGACGTCAAGGGTGACTTCAGCTATCGCCTCACCGCCAACCTCGCTGATGTCCACAACAAGATCATCGATATGAACGGTAACCGCAGCATCGGTAATCCTACCGCGAATCTCGAGGGCTATCCTATCGGAGCTCTCTACGGACTTGAGGCGGATGGCCTGTTCGCCTCCTGGTCGGAGGCTCATGCGGCACCTGCTCAATGGGGTGTACTCCAAGGTGGTGACATCAAGTACAAGGATCTCACCGGGGACGGCATAGTCAATGACGAGGACCGCACAGTCATCGGAAACACCATCCCTCGTTACACTTACTCTCTCGACGCTCTTTTCCAGTGGAAGAATTTCGACATTGACGTGTTCCTCCAGGGTGTGGGCAAGCGTGACGGTTACATCAGCGGTTATTACCGTTATCCGTTACAGAATGAGACCACTCCTATAAAGGAACATCTCGGTTACTGGCAAGAAGGCACCAATGAGGATCCTAATGCCACTTTCCCTCGACTTTCCGTAAACCAGCAGACCAACAACCAGAAGGTCAGTACATTCTGGAAGAGGGACGCTTCTTATCTGCGTGTCAAGAACATCCAGTTTGGCTACAGAATGCCTTCCAAGTGGTTCGACAAGAGCAACTTCATCAGCAGCTGCCGCCTCTTCGTGTCCGGCACCAATGTGTTC
>JAFROA010000142.1 GCA_017429885.1 Bacteroidales bacterium
GGATGGTTGCCTGAAGTTCACCGGCACCGGAGCTGGTGAGTCACAGTCCGGAGACGGTGGCGACATCATCTTCACCAAGAAGTTCAAGAATTTCGAGTTGAAGTTTGATTGGAAGATCTCAAAGGGTGGAAACTCCGGAGTCTTCTATCTCGCCCGTGAGGTCACGACCAAGAATAAGGAGACAGGTGCTGTCCAGTACGAGCCTATTTACATCTCCTCCCCTGAGTATCAGATCCTTGACAACGCCAACCATCCGGATGCCAAGCTCGGCAAGGATGGCAACCGCCAGAGCGCTTCCCTTTACGACATGATTCCCGCCAAGCCGCAGAACCAGAATCCTTTCGGTGAGTGGAACACGGCTAGCATCATGGTCTATCAGGGCACTGTTGTCCACGCCCAGAACGGCGAGAACGTCCTCGAGTATCATCTCTGGACTCCTCAGTGGACCGAGTTGCTTCAGGCCAGCAAGTTCTCCCAGGAGAAATGGCCTCTCGCTTTCGAGTTGCTGAACAATCTCGGTGGAGACGCTCATGAGGGTTACATCGGCTTCCAGGATCATGGCAATGATGTCTGGTACCGCAATATCAAAATCAAAATCCTTGACTAGATATGAAGGGAATCGGCATTCTGTTAATGAGCGCTTTGATGGTCGCTGCCTGCGGGCAGGAGCCTAAGGCGCAGGAGCCTGTGAAGAAGGAAATCGGACTCCAGCTTTATAGCATCAGGAACGTCATCGGCAACGCCGAGAAGTACGCCGCCAATCACGAGGTGGTATTCAAAGCTCTCGCAGAGATGGGTTACACCGCTGTCGAGGCCGCCAATTATGACGGTGAGCAAGGACTGCTTTATGGCGTCAAGCCCGAGCAGTACAAGGCTGACCTCGAGGCCGCTGGACTTAAGTCCATGTCGAGCCATGTGGGTCATGCCCTCTCTCCTGAGGAGTTGAAAACCGGCAATTTTGAAGAGTCTATGAAGTGGTGGGACAAGGCTGTGGCTGTCCACAAGGCAGCTGGTTGCAAGTACATTGTGACCCCCAGCTTCCCTATTCCCGACAATCTCAAGGACCTCAAGACCTATTGCGACTATTTCAACGCTATCGGAAAGAAGTGCGCTGAGGCTGGAATGGGATATGGCTACCACAACCACTCTCACGAGTTCCGCAAGGTCGAGGACAAGGTGGTCTACGACTTCATGCTCGAGAACACCGATCCTAACCTCGTGTTCTTCCAGATGGATGTGTACTGGGCTTGCATGGGCCAGGCTTATCCTGTGGAGTATTTCAGGAAGTATCCCGGCCGTTTCAAGATGTTGCACATCAAGGATCACTATGAGCTTGGTGAGAGCGGAATGGTGGGCTTTGACGCCATCTTCAACAACGCTGATGTCGCTGGCCTGCAGGACTACATCGTGGAGCTCGAGGGCTTCACAAAGGGTGACTGGAATCCCAGCATCAAGGCCTGCGCCGACTATCTGCTCGGCTCCGACTTCGTCAAGGAATCCTACGCTAAGTAAAGCCAAGACAAACGCTCTAACCACATGAAGAAGGGCCGCCTCCATGGCGGTCCTTTTTATTTAGCACTATTGTCGTCGGGATATACACCTCCCCGGAGGGCTCCGCGGCCTATGGCCGCTCCGTACCCTCCCACTGTCTCCTGCGTCATCGCCTGCGGCGATAACTTGTATCCAGCGGGCCCCATCCCTCTTCCCGTGGCCGAGGGGGGCCACGCCTCCGGAAGGCATATTCCGACTGTGGTTTTTATCGGTAATTGGCGGTAAGAGGACTCCCCCTGGAAGGCCTGTCCACCCCCACAGGGGCAGGGGGAGGGGCCGGAGTGAGCGAAGCGAACGGAGTCCTGACAGGGGGAGTCCTCTTGCCGCCAACCAGACA
>JAFROA010000143.1 GCA_017429885.1 Bacteroidales bacterium
AGTGGGGACTATCCTCTTGTAGCCGATAGTTGTCTCGCTGGCGATCTCTTTCCATTGCCCATCAGGGCCTTCCGCCTCGATAGTGAATGAATAAACTCGTTGTCCCAGAGGAATGTATTCCTGTAGGAGAACTCTGTTGAATGTCTTTTCACCCGCAAGGTCGAATGTCACGGAAGCCTCGGTGATCCCATCCTTTGTGGCCCAATATGAATCATAATTCCCGTCCATGATGTTAGCGGCGGAGAAACCGCGTCCCCTGACATCAGTGGCCTTGACTTTGGCTCCATCTGCGAGGTTGTCCTTGAATATCTCATCAAGAGCTTTCCGGAATTCCATCAGCCTGGCGGCGTCAGCCTCATGGATAAGGCCTCTGTTGTCCGGAGGTACGTTGAGAAGAAGCAGGGAATTGCGCCCGACGCTGGTGTAATAGATGCTAAGAAGCTGGTTCAATGATTTGACCTTGTCGTTCTCGCTTTCTCTCCAGAACCATCCCGGACGGATGGACACATCAGTCTCGGCTGGATGCCAGCATGCCCCGTGCACGTCTCCGCTGTTGAGACTCTCCCTTGGCGGAGCGCCTGCGCCAGGGCTGAAGCCCTTGATGTTCAGTGTGCTCCAATTGGTTCTTCCGGCGACGCCACTCTCGTTTCCAACCCAACGGCAGCCAGGTCCGGTGTCACTGAACATGATGGCCTGGGGCTGATACTTCAGCACAGTCTCATGGAAGCGAGGCCAGTCATAGACCTGCTTTTTCCCATTGGGCCCTTCGCCGTTGGCTCCGTCGAACCATTGCTCGAAAACAGTCCCGTACCGGCCGTCGTGGACGCTCTCCAAGGTCTTGACAAAGACATCATTATATTCAGGAGTTCCGTAGTGGGGATCATTGCGGTCCCAAGGAGAGACATACACTCCGAATTTCACACCTTCAGCGGCGCATGCTTCCGAGAGTTCTTTCAATACGTCTCCCTTGCCGTCTTTCCACGGGCTCTGGGCTACGGTGTGAACGCTGACAGGATTCGGCCATAGGCAGAAACCATCGTGGTGCTTTCCTGTGATGATGATTCCTTTGAATCCGGCGGCTTTCGCCACTTTGGCCCACTGTCCGCAGTCGAGCGCTGAAGGATTGAATATGTCCTCAGCCTCGGTGCCAAGTCCCCATTCAAGACCTGTGAACGTGTTTGGTCCAAAGTGGGTGAACATGTTCATCTCCATCTTCTGCCACTCTACCTGCTGAGGGGAAGGAATGGCTCCGTACGGCTCGGGAGGAGCGACCTTGCCGCATCCGGCCAGCGCCAACAATCCGGCGACTGCCGCCAAGTCAAGATAATGTCTCATAAGAATATCAATGATGATAAAGTTTCCGGGCTGAATATTCTCCTGGCGGATTCACGTATCCGATCGGCAGTGACCGCCTCAATCGCTTCCCTGTTCTGCTGGTCAGTTGACACGTCGCCGAAAGAGATAAGGCTTTTCCCCATGGAGAGGCATTGGGTCTCTCCGTTGTCTGAACTGATCGCCAACTGACCTAGAAGTTGTTTTTTGGCTGCTCTCATGGCCGAGTCAGACAAAATCTCGTCCTGAATTCTCTTAATCACTTTGTCCACCCCTCTCATGCATTTCTCCAGATTGGAACGGTCGCAACCCATGGATATTGCCATCACTCCTGTGTCGGAGTATTGGGTGTAAGAGGTCTCGACACCGTAAACCCATCCGTTCCTCTCCCGCAGGAGGTCATTGAGTTTGGAGTTCGAGGCGGGTCCACCTACAATATTGGCAAGGAGTATGGCCGCGAATCGACCTTCCTGGTCATAGAGGGAAGGAGCCAATCCTCCAATCACCGCATTGACCTCATGATGCCTTTTATCCACGGTCTTTTTGAATAAGGCGGGGGTTTCCACAGGGGAAAGAATACGCTCTGGCGATTCGGACCAGGAGCCGTCAAATACTTTCTCAGAGAGTCTCAGCACCCCTTGCTCTATCTTCTTCTCATCGATGTCCGCCACAATGGCAAGGGCCATGTTTCCGGGCGTGAAACGCTCTTTGACGAATGCCCTCAGTTCTTCCGCGGAGATTTTTCTCACGCTTGCGGCGGTTCCGAGAATAGGTCTTCCGAGGGGATGGCCAGCAAGGAGGGTCTCTTCGAATTTGTCGTACACATCATCGGCGGGAGAGTCTTTGTAGGAGCTTATCTCGTCAATCACGACTCCTTTCTCAATAGAGATTTCCTCATCCGGGAATATGGGGCATGTGGCAAGCTCAAGCAACAGGGCTGCGGCTTTACCGAGGTCCTCCTTCAACACGGTTGAGTGAATGACTATCTCCTCTTTGGTGGTGAAAGCGTTCAGGTCGCCCCCAAGCCGATCAAGATAGCTGTTGATGACTTTGGCGCTCTTCTTTGATGTGCCTTTGAATATTGTGTGCTCGGTGAAATGGGCTATACCGCTGTGATGGTCACCCTCGTCCCTGGTTCCGCATTTGATAGTCAGGGAGCAGTAGCCTACAGCCCTTCCGCTCCTTCTCACAGCGTATCGCAACCCGCAGGGGGCTTTGCCAACGAGCATTATTTCCTCAGAAGTTTAATGGCTTTGAGATCGCTCACAAGGAATCCCGCACCTTGACGAGGGGATATCTTATGCTTCTTGTACCAATACAACTTATGGTCGTCGGCGCCAATGAGCATCTTGTAGCATACTGATCCATTGACGGGCTCTGAAGGGGCGACAACGTAGCTCACCACGGCGTTGAAAACACAATTCGAGAACACTTCATCGACGTCTTCCTCGTCATCTTTCACGTATATATCCTCATCCAACGAACTCACTGTCTTATCGTCCACTTGCGGGGCGAAGTCCTCTTCGCAGAAATATATCTGCTTCATCCTCAACTTCTTGGAGTCGCTCGCACCAAGGGGGGTATATGCCTTGACCTCAGAACTGGTCAGGCCTTGGGCGTGCTCCTGCATGATCGTCAGGAAGGCGGGTAAAAGAAGAAATTCCCTCCCGGAAGGATCCACCGCTGAACGGAGAGGGAAGGTCACTACCTCAAGCATGTCCTCAATGGACTTGTCGGCACCTTCACCTCCTTTGACGAAAGTGAGCAGGTCGATGCCAGGCTCGGACTCTTTCCTTTGCTGTCCTTTCACGACAATAAGGAAGTAGAACTTGCTGTCTGTCTTTATCTTCTGGAACTCCTCGTTGGAGCAGAACTCGTAAGGGGAGAGTGTCCAGGATGTGGTGACGGCTTGCTTCAAAGCTTCGTCAAAGATCTCGTCGCCGGTCAAGACCACCTTGGCGGTCTTGGCGGTCATGTCTTTAAGTTTCTCTTTCCTCGTGTATATCTGGGCCTGTCCGAAAAGGTCCGATGGAATCATAAGGGCGGCCAAGAAGGCCAGCAGGGGTATTAATAAAGTCCGTCTCATGATATTTTAGTTTAAGGGGTTCTCAACAATCGTCTCCTCCAGGGCTTTGGCCTTAGCCTCCTCCAAGGCCTGATGCTCGGCCCTGGCCCTCTCGACGGAGACGGATTTCTTCAGGATAAATCCGGATCCGAGGTATTTCGTGCGCACATCCTCGTCAGATGCCAGAGACTCTGGAGTACCTTGCTGAAGGATGGATCCCTCGTACAACAGGTAGGCCCTGTCGGTGATGGCCAGTGTTTCGCCCACGTTGTGGTCAGTGATGATGACTCCGATATCCTTGTACTTCAGTTTGGCTATGATGAACTGGATGTCTTCCACAGCGATCGGGTCGACTCCGGCGAAAGGCTCGTCAAGAAGGATGAACTTGGGGTCGATAGCCAACGCCCTCGCTATCTCGCAACGGCGCCTCTCACCTCCTGAGAGCTGAATACCAAGGCTCTTTCTCACTTTCGAGAGATTGAACTCACTGATAAGGCTCTCAAGCCTTTCCTTCCGTTCCTCCTTTTTCATGTCGGACATTTCCATCACGGACATGATATTGTCTTCAACAGACATCTTACGGAAGACGGAAGCCTCCTGTGGAAGGTAGCCGATGCCCTTTTGGGCCCTTTTGTACATGGGGAGCTCCGTGATGTCCTCATCGTCCAGGAACACCCTGCCTCCATTAGGCACAATCTGCCCTGTGATCATGTAAAAGCTGGTGGTCTTACCGGCTCCGTTAGGCCCGAGGAAGCCGACGATCTCTCCCTGGTTGATCTCCATTGAGACACCTTTCACGACAGTCCTGATGCCGTATTTCTTGACGAGATTCTCGCAATGAAGTTTCATTTCGAATACGCTTTATCTTGTCTCCAACCCGAAATCCTTCACAAGGTTCCTCAGTTCTCCATTCTGTCCCATAAGGGCGGTAGCCTTCTCCTGATCCGTGTAGGGCTGGGCCTCTTTTTCCTCCATGGGAATCACACCAACCTCAAGGCGGATCTTGGAGGATCCGGTTTTCTTCTGCAAATTTCCTTCCAGAGAAAGAAGCCTGTTCTCCTGGATCCATTTCCTCTGGGCCTCGTTACTGACCTTGAATGTGACGGTCTTGCCATCTCCGGTGGTCTCAATCTCAACCTCGGCGTTCTCCAGGGTGTTGGCCAGACGGATCTGACTCATGGCCTTGAACTCCTCGGGAATCGCTTTCCAAGCACTCAATATGGTCTCGTCATCAGGCATCTCATCGGAGATGACCGGGG
>JAFROA010000144.1 GCA_017429885.1 Bacteroidales bacterium
ATCTGATGATGGAGAAGCAACACAACCGAGGCCAGGAAGGTGCCGGTATTGCCTGCGTCAATCTTTCCAACCCGCCTGGAGAGGAATATATGTTCAGGGAGAGAGCTGAAGGGAAAGATGCCATTACCGAGATATTCAGTCGGCTTGACGATTCTTTCCAAGGTGAGATTCTCATGGGACACCTGCGATATTCAACCACTGGGAAATCCGGATTGTCGTTTGTCCACCCATTCCTTCGGAGGAACAACTGGAGAGCCCGGAACCTCTGTCTGTGCGGCAATTTCAACATGACCAATATCGACGACGTTTTCCAGGATATGGTTAGCCAGGGGCAGTCCCCTCGCATATACAGCGACACTTATATCACTTTGGAGCTGATGGGGCACCGCCTTGACCGGGAGGTTGAGCGGAATTACCTGATGGCCAAGGAGTCCGGGAAAACCGGCCTGGAAATCACAAAATTTATTGACGACAATGTCAAGATGGAGAATGTCCTACGCTCGACGCTGGACAAATTCGACGGAGGCTATGTGATGTGCGGTCTGACAGGAAGCGGAGAGATGTTCACGGTCAGGGATCCCTGTGGAATACGTCCCGCCTTCTTTTATATGGATGAAGAGGTTGTCGCCCTAGCGAGCGAGCGGCCTGTCCTGCAGACAGTCTTCAACGTGGACTGTAGCCAAGTCAACGAGTTGCCCGCAGGGAAAGCACTTATAGTCAGAAAGAATGGTGAGATCTCTATTGAGGAGATATTCCCCCAAAAAGGAGACTTTAAATGCTCATTCGAAAGAATATACTTCAGCAGGGGATCTGACAGGGACATTTACCGCGAGCGTAAAAAGCTTGGAGAACAGCTGGTCCAAAACGTCTTGAAAGCGATTGACCAGGATGTGGACAATACAGTTTTCTCTTTCATCCCCAACACTGCCGAAGTGGCGTTTTACGGGATGGTGGAGGGCTTCAGAAAGTTGGGGATG
The DNA here is from genome assembly GCA_017429885.1 of Bacteroidales bacterium. Taxonomy (GTDB): domain Bacteria; phylum Bacteroidota; class Bacteroidia; order Bacteroidales; family UBA932; genus Cryptobacteroides. The sequence continues at coordinate 978 of JAFROA010000144.1, forward strand.
GACGTCAGGACTGAGAAGGTTGCCTGGAAAGACATCAAACTGAGAACCTTCATAACCGAAGCCGGCTCAAGGGATGACCTGGCCTCCCATGTCTATGACATCACCTATGGCAGCCTGCGGCCAAAGCAAGACAACCTAGTCATTATCGATGACAGCATTGTCCGGGGCACCACACTCAAAGACAGCATTTTCAGGATCCTTGATCGCCTCCACCCCAAAAAGATCGTGATGGTGAGTTCCGCTCCACAGGTCAGGTATCCAGACTACTACGGCATCGACATGCCGCACCTTGAGGAGCTATGCGCTTTTAGGGCGGCCATGGAGCTATGGCGGGAAAGCGGGCGCGAAGGCGAGTTGCGAAACTTGCTCACAGCCTGTTCCAAAGAGCTCTTGAAACCCAAGGAGGATATGGTGAACATGATCAGAGATATATACAAACCTTTCTCAGTCGACATGATCAACGAACAAATGGCTCGGATGTTGCGGCCGGAAGGAATGAGCACTCCGGTTGAACTCGTGTTCCAATCGCTGGAAGGGCTTCACG
>JAFROA010000011.1 GCA_017429885.1 Bacteroidales bacterium
CGATTGATGCGGATTCGAACGCGCTTCCGGTGATCATGGAAGCGTATCTCGTCCTGGCGAATCGACCCAGAAACTCTATAACCTCATTTTGTGGAACTTTGAACACGGCAGCGGCGCCACCGAAGGCCTCCACCAGGCCTCTCCCGATTTTCGGCTCGAATCCGAAAACCCGGTTGAGCGCGCATAGGCACGCCCTTTCCTCATTGAAATTTTCCATAGTTTATTAATATATAGGGGGTCTCCCTAGAGAACGAGCATCGCATCGCCATAAGGGCCGAAGCGATAGTCTTGCTCAAGGGCGACCTTGTAGGCGTTCATGACGTTGTCGAAGCCTCCGAAAGCAGCCACGGCCATGAGCATCGTCGATTCCGGGAGATGGAATCCTGACACGATAGCGTCTGGAATCGAGAACTCGTAGGGCGGGAATATGAACTTGTTCGTCCATCCGTCGTAAGGCTTGACCTCATGGGTGGTGGTGACATATGTCTCCAGTCCCCGCATCACAGTGGTGCCTATGGCGACCACTTTATGGCCTCCGTTCTTGGCCTTGTTGATGATACGGCATGCATCCTCTCCGACAATCAGGCGCTCTGAGTCCATCCTGTGCTTCGACAGATCCTCCACATCGACCCTGCGGAACTGCCCGATGCCCATGTGGACGGTGATGAAAGCTTTATCTATATCCTTGAGGATCATCCTGTTGAACAGCTCCCTGCTGAAGTGGGTTCCAGCGGAGGGAACAGCCACGGCTCCCTCTTTGTCAGCGAATATGGTCTGGTAATTATCCTTGTCCTCAGCGGTGACTTTGCTCTTGACCCATTTGGGGACAGGAAGCTCGCCGAGGCTGAACAGTGATTGCTTGAAATCCTCGTAAGAGCCATCGTAGAGGAAACGCAATGTACGTCCCCTGGACGTCGTGTTGTCGATCACCTCGGCAACGAGGCTCTGGTCCTCACCGAAATAAAGCTTATTGCCGATCCTGATCTTCCTGGCCGGATCCACGATCACGTCCCAAAGATGCTGCTCGCGGTTGAGCTCCCTGAGCAGGAACACCATGATGTCCGCTCCAGTCTTCTCTTTCTTTCCGTAAAGCCTCGCGGGGAAAACCTTCGTGTCGTTCAGGACAAAGGTGTCACCTTTCCCGAAATAATCGATGATGTCTTTGAAAATCCTATGCTCGATCTCGCCGGTGTCCTTATGGACAACCATGAGTTTGCATTCATCACGCCATCTTGTGGGTTCCTGGGCCACGCGCTCCTTGGGAAGGAGGAACTGGAATTGGGAGAGTTTCATAAATATCTATTATTCCGATACTTTTTATATACGGACATTGTCGGGAAAATGTTTCAGTTCCCTGAACACTTCCATTATCGACGGGTAGGTGTTCTTGAGGTATGGAGCCAGGCTGGAACGAGGGACCCAGGCGGCCTTGGTGATGTCTTCCTCCCGCTGCGGCGTAAGGTTCACCGGATCAGTGTGCAGCATCTCGTACCACCAAGTGTGTTTAAGATGCCAGATCTCGTTTCTGCGGTAGCAATGGTCGGTCACGCAAATCAGACGGCCAAGTTCCAGGTCAGGGACTCCAGTCTCCTCCTCCACTTCCCGGATGGCGGTCACGCTGATCTCTTCTCCCGGCTCCTGATGGCCTTTGGGAAGGTCCCAGAGGTCATTTCTGCGTATCAGGAGCACATCGTCCCTCCGGTTAGACACGACCCCTCCGGCGGCGTTGACTTCCTTGAAACATGAGCTGAAAGCTTTGTAAACCGACTCGACGTCTGATGTCGGGATGTAGATCCTGGAGAGCGATGAAGAAGACTCGAACATGTCCACAAGCCTCGGGATGTCTCCGGCCCCTCCGAAATGGAATTCCACGGAGTTTGGATCAGTAAGTGCCGGCTCATCTGGCGGGCAGATGACGATGCATCTCTTTTCCAGGTAGATCTTGCGCATCTTGATGATTTAAATCGCTATATTTGTAAGCTACGACGCGAATTTATAAAATCATTTGAAATGAATATTGAACATATAGATAGAAAACTGGCGGAGGGACTGCTCCGGATCGGCGCCGTCCTATTGAAACCGGATCAGCCGTTCACCTGGGCCTCCGGGTGGCATTCGCCGATTTATTGCGACAACCGCCGTATTCTATCTGACCCCTCTTTGCGCTCGATGGTGGCTGAGGCTTTCGCCGCGAAGGTCAATGAGCTTTACCCTGAGGCGGAGGTGGTGGCAGGAGTTGCCACCGGCGCTATCGCTCATGGTATCCTGGCTGCGGACAGGCTCGGCAAGCCTTTTGTCTATGTCCGTCCGAAACCGAAGGATCATGGCACCGGCTCCCAGATTGAGGGTAAACTTCCAGAAGGAGCGAAAGTCGTTGTTATAGAGGACCTTATCTCTACCGGTATGAGCAGCCTTGCGGCTGTCGACGCCTTGCGGAAGGCAGGAGCTGAGGTGCTCGGTATGGTGGCGATATTCACCTACGGATTTGACCTTGCCGCTGAGAGGTTCAAAGAGGCCGAGGTGCCTCTGGTGACCCTTTCGAACTATGGCTCGCTTATTGAGGAGGCCACGGCCGAGGGCATTGTCGGCCAGTCAGAGACAGAGTTGCTCCAGGAATGGCGCCGGGATCCCGCGAATTGGAATAGATAATAAAATAGGAATATGAATACAGAGATAAGCAGCAAACATGGGATAGTCGCGAAGTCTCCATTTGAGCTTTACATGGCATTCGTGGACATGAGGAACTTCCTCCAGATGCTCCCTGAGGACAAGCGTCAGGGAGTGGAGGCGGACTATGACACGATCACGGCCACAGTCCAGGGCTTCAAAATCGGAATCATGGTCAGGGATCGTGTCCCATATTCGCTGATTCAGTTCGTCGATAACGGGGCCCCGTTCAGTTTCGGTGGCTCGCTTCATTTTGACGCTGTCCCGGACGGCTCCCAGAGAACCGACTTCCACATAGAGTTTCACGCCGACCTCAATCTCATGATGAAGATGATGCTTTCCGGAAAGATCAAGGAGGCTCTCGACAAGGTCGTGGATGGCTTGGTGTCCGTCTCCGAGGGCAGGATGCCGGAAGGGATCGATGAGGAGACCATGCGGAAGATGCAGGAGGAACTCGCCAAGAGGCAGGGTCAGGCATAGAGGCAGATGGAGGGAATCGAGGACAGGGTCTTGATGGACATTCTTTCCAGGGCGGTCGGGCCGGAGAAAGCCCGCGTCGCCTTCGGAGCCTTTTCCCTTCCCCCCTCAGTATCAGTCCGCCTCAATCCCTTCAAATTACCGTCTTCCCAGAAGGGCCTTATGGGCTCGACCGCCTCGCTTCGCTCGGCCCCACCGCTCGCTTCGCTGCGCTCCGCTCCGGTCCCCCCTCTTCCGGGGTCCCCACCAAAGGAGGGGCGATGCCCCCGTTGGGGGCTGTCGCTTTGCGACTGGGGGGTAGAAATGCTGGCAGCAAAGCTGCCGAGGGTGGCAGTGGTCTCGTCCCCTAAGCCCTTCTGGGAAGACGAGACCTGCGAGAAGGTGCCGTGGAGCCAGTATGGGGTGATGTTGGCGGAGCGGCCGAGGTTCGTGATGGACCCGTTGTTCCACGCTGGATGCTATTATGTCCAGGACTCATCAGCCATGATCGTCGGCCACATCCTCAGGGAACATTTGACCCGTTTCGAAGCCATTGGAAGGCCCATCCGGGTTCTGGATCTATGCGCAGCCCCCGGAGGCAAGACGACAGATATCTCCACCTCACTGCGGGAACGATTCGGCGACTCATTCCAACTGGTGGCGAATGAAGTCATGAGAAACAGGGCCTCCATTCTGGCCGACAATGTGGCGATATGGGGTGATCCCAATGTGGTCGTGACTTCCCGTGACCCTAAAGCCTTCGACGTATTGGAAGGTTATTTCGACATAATTGTCGCTGATGTCCCTTGCTCAGGCGAAGGAATGTTCCGCAAAGATCCCAAGGCGGTTGAGGATTGGTCTCCGGAGGCGGTTGAACTATGCGCCGCCCGCCAGAAAAGGATTCTCGCTGACGCATGGCCGAGCCTCAGAAGTGGAGGCCTGCTGATCTACTCTACCTGCACCTTCGAGGAGGCCGAGAATGACGCCAATGTCGATTGGATGGCCAAGGAACTTAGAGCGGAAATAATTGATTATGAATATTCAAGCCTTCCAGGAGTGATTGAGACAAGGACTGGTGGCCAACTTGTTCCTGGATTCGTGAAAGGGGAGGGACAGTTTGTCTCGATTCTTGAGAAGATTTCTCCGGCCGGGACTACCCGCCAAGGGATTGACATTCTCAAGCCTTTGCGGAACGGCCTTGAGAAGGGAATCGCCAAGGGACGGGATTTCGTGCCTTCGTCCGACTGGGCCCTCAGCATCGAACCGCCGCTTGACAAATACCCGTCGGTGGAGCTGGACAAGGAGACCGCGTTAAGGTATCTCCACCGGGACGGCATATTCATTGAAGGACAACCGGAAGGTTACTTGATAGTTTGCCATGAGGGACATCCCCTCGGCTTTGTTAAGAATATTGGTAGAAGGTGGAACAATCTCCACCCTTTAGAAAGAAGAATAAGAATAGATTTATGAATATGAGGAAATTACTTTTGGCCTTAGCCACGGTCGTCTTCGCCCTTCCTTTGGCCGCTCAGGTGAAACCTTCCCAGAAGGATTATCTCGACCGTTATAACCTGTTGGTCTCCAAACTGGGAGTCGCGGGTGTGGGCATTGAGACCCATCTGCAGAAGTGGGAGAAGGATTATCCCGACGATTTGGACATGCTCCTGGGGAAGTTC
>JAFROA010000145.1 GCA_017429885.1 Bacteroidales bacterium
ACTCCGACAAGTTTGGATCCTATCTGGGTGGCGAGCCTGATTCTCTGACTCTCACCTCCAGATAGCGACCCTGTGGGACGGTCTAGTGAGAGATAGTCCAAACCGACATCCAACATGAACCGCACCCTCTCTTCGAGTTCCTTAAGGATGTCTCTAGCGATATTGTTCTCTCTCGCGGAAAGTTTTCCGGGAAGTGAAGAAAGCCACTCTCTCAGTTCTGTCATCTCCATGCTGGCGACTTCAGAGATGGTCTTCCCGTCAATCTTGAAACAATTTGTGTTCTGGTTAAGGCGGGTTCCATGGCAAACAGGGCACACGATCTTATCATCTATGTCCTCCACCACGCCATCGAAAGAGACCATCTCGGATAGGTTGCCCTCGCCGATCCGGAACATCTCCTCACTTCCGAAAATAATATGTGAGATAGCCTCGTCAGGGATGGTCGCTATTGGGTCGTAAAGCGAGAAATTATATTTGCGCGCTATAGAACGTATGATGGCGAATTTCTTGGTCTCCCGGACTTTACCCAAGGGTATGATTCCTCCATCCGCTATTGAAAGGCTCCTGTCAGGAATGATAGAGTCCATATTCACATCCACAATCATTCCAAGTCCTTTGCAGTGGGGGCAATATCCCTCGGGGGAATTGAATGAGAATGAATGGGGTGCGGGTTCTTGCAGGGAGAGACCGGAGTCGGGATCAACCAGGTGTTTGGAGAAATGGCGCAAGGTGTCATCGCCACTCTCAAGCATGGCTATGGATCCTTTTCCGATGTTAAGGGCCGTCATAACTGAGTCCCTGACCCTTTTTGTGTCCCCCTCGGCGGGTTTGAGCTTGTCGACCACCAGCTCTATGAAATGGCCTTTATACCTGTCAAGGGTGTCCATCTCGCTAAGCGGATGAATCTCCCCGTCAACCCTGACCTCGGTATAACCCCTCCGGCGGAGTTGGTCGAAAAGCTCCTTGTAATGACCCTTACGGCCTCTGACCAGCGGAGCGAGCAGGTAGCATCTCTTCCCTTTATAACCATCCATTATAAGGTCGACAATCTGCTCGTCGGTGTACCTGACCATCTCCTTGCCAGTAACCGGGGAATATGCCCTGGAGGCCCTGGCGTAAAGGAGTCGTAGGAAGTCGAATATCTCAGTGATGGTGCCCACAGTAGAGCGGGGGTTGTTGCCGGTAGTCTTTTGCTCGATGGCGATTATGGGGCTGAGACCGTCGATGCTCTCAACCTCAGGTTTCTCGAGTATACCCATGAAGTGCTTGGCGTACGTTGACAAGGTGTCCATGTACCGTCTTTGGCCTTCGGCGTAGATAGTGTCAAAAGCCAAGGATGATTTCCCGCTTCCGCTCAAGCCGGTCACAACGACAAACTCGTTTCTCGGGATGTCGACATTGACACCAGCCAGATTGTGAGCCTCCGCTTTTCGTATCTTGATATATTCCTTCTTGTTCTCGCTCATTATACGCGAAGTTAGGTGAATTTTACGATAATTTCAGTAAATTTGTAGGAATGGATCGTATTAATATCAAGTCTTTTCACTTCAATCCTTTTCGGGAGAATTGCTATCTCGTCTGGGATGAGGGACTAGATTGTGTCATAATCGATCCGGGTTGTTACGAGACTTCCGAGTTCTCTGCCCTCAAAGGGTTCATTGCCGCCGAGAAATTGTCACCGAAAGCCATTTGGCTGACCCATGGTCATTTTGACCATATTTTCGGAGTCGCTGAGCTGAGCAGGGAGTATTCCGTTCCGGTGCACCTTTCCCCAGAGGACAGTATCACTCTCGGGAGCAATAATGACGTCACACTCAGTTTCGGGCTAAAACGGCCAGACCTGTCTTTTGTGACGAAGGAACTCGTTGATGGACAGGACCTTCGCTTTGCTCAGGATGACAAGGCTTCTTTCAAGGTCATCGCCACCCCGGGCCACACTCCCGGTTGCGTGTGTTTCTACTGCGAGGCCGCCAAGACGCTTTTCAGTGGGGATACTCTTTTCGCAGGGTCGATAGGCCGCACGGATCTCGAGGGTGGAGACTATGACAAGGAGATAGTCAGCGTGATGGAGAAGCTGATGGTCCTCCCCGGGGATGTGGAGGTCTATCCGGGACACGGTCCTGCGACATCTATCGCTGAGGAGAGGACCACCAATCCTTTCCTCCAGCCATTCAACGAGCCTTGGGAGAATGATATAGACCTTTATTAGATTGAATATATGCACATTGGTATAGCGGGAAATATCGGCAGCGGAAAAACCACCCTCACCAGGATGCTTGCCAAGCACTATGGATGGACTCCTAAATATGAGTCTGTTACGTACAACCCGTATCTCGAGGACTACTATAAGGACATTCCCCGGTGGTCTTATAACCTCGAGACATATTTCCTGGCCCAGCGTTTCAAGGATGTGCTGGAAATCTCGAAGAGCAAGGATGTAATCATCCAGGACAGGACTCTATATGAAGGCGTCTACATCTTCGTGGCCAACAACTACGCCATGGGCAACCTCTCTAAGAGGGACTATGAGACATATATGGATCTTTTCGGGGTAATGTCCTCGATGGCGGGGATGCCCGATCTTCTTATATACCTGAAATGCTCCATTCCCCATCTTGTCGCCCAAATACAGAAAAGAGGACGGGATTACGAGCAGACCATAGGACTTGATTACCTCGCCGGTCTGAATGAGCGCTACGACAAGTGGATAGCTGAGTATAAGGGCAAGGTGCTCACGATTGAGACCGATAATCTCGATTTCGAGAGCCGTCCCGAGGATTTTGAATATATCACGGACAAGATAGATGCCGGGCTTTACGGCTTGTTCCCAATTGAGAAATAACTAAAAATCATAAAGATATGCATATTGCGGTAGCAGGTAACATAGGAAGTGGCAAGACCACGCTGACCAAGATGCTCGCGGCCCATTACGGCTGGACTCCCAAATTCGAGTCAGTTGATTTCAACCCCTATCTGGCGGATTTCTACGCCGACATGGAGCGCTGGTCTTTCAACCTCCAGATTTATTTCCTGAACAAGAGGTTTAAGGACGTGGTGGACATCTCCCGCTGCGACGACGTCATCATTCAGGACAGGACCATTTATGAGGACGCGAGAATTTTCGCTCCCAATCTTCATTCCATGGGTCTGATGAGTACAAGGGATTTCGAGAATTACTCGGATCTTTTCGACCTCATGATGTCACTCGTGAGCAAGCCGGATCTTTTGATTTATCTGCGTTCAACAATTCCCAACCTTGTCGCCCAGATACAGAAGAGAGGTCGTGACTACGAGAGCAGCATCAGGATCGACTACCTCACAGGTCTCAACAAGCGTTATGAGGATTGGATCAAGGAATATGACGGTCATCTTCTGATTGTCAATGTGGATGAGATCAAGTTCGAGAACCGTCCTGAGGATTTCCAGGTCATCACGGACAGGATCGACGCCGAGTTATTCGGCCTCTTCCCTGAAGTGCATCATATTGATGAATAGGGTTTTAATATACTTTTTGTCGTTTTCGCTTCTCGCTCTCACGGCTGCATGCGGTCATGAGAAAGATCCTGTTGAAGACGTGGAGGATGTCACGCCCGATCCGGTCACAAATGTGTCCTTCGCGAAAGGAGCCGACATAAGCTGGGCTTCTGAGATGGAACGAGGCGGCATATCTTTCAAGGATGACAAAGGCGGCTCGGACATATTCCAGGTTCTCAAGAATTCCGGAATGAATTCCGTGAGGTTCCGGGTTTGGGTTAACCCCTATGATCAAAACGGCTGGAGTGGACAGGACGATGTCGTGAATATGGCCAAGAGGGCAAGAAACGCCGGGATGGCGATAATGATTGACTTTCACTACAGCGACATATTCGCGGACCCTGGCAGGCAGACAAGTCCTTCGTCATGGGCTTCATATTCCAAGGATGTCTCCAAGGTGGCCTCCGCTGTTTCTTCCCACACGGTGACGGTCTTGAACGCATTGAAGTCGGCTGGGGTTGTCCCTGCGTGGGTGCAGGTCGGAAATGAGACCGACAACGGCATGGTCTGGGACGCCGGTAAGATTGACTGGAACAAAAGCGGCTCAGCCCGCTACTCGGACTACGTGAAGGTCAGTAATGCTGGCTATGACGCTGTGAAACAAGTGTTCCCCAGCGCTCCGGTTATTGTTCACATCTCCGATGCTTACAAGGCTGGCGACTATGATGGTTGGTTTTTCAAGGAGTTCAAGGAGGCTGGTGGCAAATTCGACATCATTGGTCTCTCACATTATCCTATGACTGATGTGAAGATTGATGGCCAGAAAGCCACTTGGCAGCAATTGAATTCAAAGGCCATCTCTTCGATTAAGACTCTCGCCGCCAAGAATTCCTGCAAGGTCATGGTCTGTGAGGTGGGAGTCCGCCCTACATCCTCTGAGGCGGGAGCATGCCTGAAATCTTTTATCGACTCCGTCAAAGGCTTAGGTTCTAATGTCTGCGCTGGGGTCTTGTATTGGGAGCCAGAAGTTGACGGAAAGTGGAAACCCGCCATCTACAGCAAGGCTGGGCTTGTCTGCAACGGGTGGAACGCTTACGACATGGGTGCCTTCACGAGTAGCGGGAGTGTGTTCTCACCGGTCACTTCGATTCTCGGTGCCTTTTCCAATTAGACGAATCTTAACAATTATCAGATATGAAAAAAGCGATTATCTATCTCTGTGTGGCTCTATTGCCGCTCGTGTGCGCTTCTTGCGCGAAAAAGAACACCTTCTCCGGTCGCTTCGACGACTTGGCGGGTGATTCATTGCTTGTCGAGGTGTTGAATATTCACAATATGAGGGAACCTCTTTCCTCGATGGTCATTCCGGCTCCGGGCGGAAAGTTCTCCTTTCAAGTGACTGATTCCGTGGCCCGTGGAATATTGATTTATCTTCCGAATGACAGACGTGGCAGTCAATATGGCACGACTTCTTTCATTTATGTGCCTGGGGAGCATGCCAAGATAACGGGAACTCTTGCTAAACCGGTCTTCGACGGCAGTGAGTATTATAAAGACAAGAAGGTCTACGATGCCATGTGCCGTGAGGATTTGGATAAGATCGATGCCATCGGAGAGGAGTACAAAGCCGCTGTCGCGGAGAGTGACCAGGCTAAAGCCGATTCTTTGACAGAGGTGTTCTCACAGGTTAATGACCATATCACCGAGGTGGCTAAAGAGTTCGTCAGGACCCATCCGAATAGCCAGTATTCAGCTTCCATTATAGGGAAGACAGTAGGAGATGACGGCAAAGACGCTCTTGAACTCCTCGCTCTCCTTCCTGATGATGTCAAGAATGGTCCCCTCAAGTCAATTGTCGACCAGACCGAGCAAAGAGCAAGGGCTGCTTTTGAGAGGTCAGAAGCTGCCAAGAAGGTCCAGGACAACATGCAGGCTCCTGACTTTACCCTCAAGAACGAGAAGGGCGAGGACTTCACCCTGTCATCCCTCTACAATCAGGGCAAGTACATCATCCTCGATTTCTGGGGAGAGTGGTGCTACTGGTGCAAGAAAGGCATTCCGGATATGAAACAGCTCTACAAGGATGCCAAGGGCAAGATCGAGATCCTCAGCATCGACTGCAGGGACACCGAGGACGTGTGGAAGAAAGCCATAAAGGAGCATGAGCTTCCTTGGCTCCATGTGTATAATCCGGGAAATGAGAAGATTGATGTCTCTACGGCATACGCCATCCAGGGTTATCCCACCAAGATCATCCTCAATCCCGACGGAACGATCAACAAGACCATCGTGGGTGAGGATCCTGAGTTCTATGATTATGTCAAGAGCTTGATTAAGAAATAAATCAGCCGATAACAGCGCCGTTTGAGACGGCTTCACTCGGGGTGATGAGACGCATGGTTCCGTCACCCTGTTTTGCCATTAGGATCATCCCCTTTGACTCGATGCCTCGGATCATCCTGGGTTTGAGATTGGCCAGGATGCAGATCTGCTTTCCGAGCATGTCTTCAGGGGAATAGTACTCGGCTATGCCCGAGACAATCGTCCTCTGGTCAATTCCGGTGTCAATCGTGAGTTTGAGGAGCTTGTCAGTCTTGGGAACCCGCTCAGCCTCAAGCACTGTGGCGGTGCGGATGTCCATGGCTCCAAAGTCCTCAAAGGTGACCTCAGGCTTCTGAGGCTCGACCTTATTGGCGGCTTCCTCAGCTTCAGCGGCTTTGGCGGCAGCCTCGTTGGCGGCCTTTGTGGCGTTCAGTTTGGCGATCTGGGCGTCGATGACATTGTCCTCGATCTTGCTGAACAGAAGGACGGCCTCTCCAAGCTCATGTCCTACCGGCAGTATATCTCCACGTCCCAAGTCATCCCAGGTCAGCACCGGACATTCAGCCGAGTTGGGGGG
>JAFROA010000146.1 GCA_017429885.1 Bacteroidales bacterium
GACCAGGTTTGCGATGGTCCTTCCGGAATCCACAATGTCCTCGACAATGATCACCTTCTTTCCTTTCACACTGCCGGTCATGCCGATGATGTCCCGGACCTCGCCGGTTGACTGTGTGCCCACGTAAGAGGATAGTTTAACGCAAACAATCTCACAGTTGAATGATAACCGTTTCATCAACTCCGCCGTGAACAGGATGGATCCGTTGAGAACACAAAGCAATACGGGGGCCTCCTCAGAGTCTTTGTAGTCAGCGTTTATCTTTTCTGCCACTTTGTCGATGGCTTTCTCGATCCGGTCGTATTCAATGAAGGGACGGAAAGATTTGTCATGAAGTCTGATGTTGCTCATAAATGTTTGTTTAAGATAAATACAAAAATAGCCAATCCTTATAAAAAACAGAAATAAACGTCCACACTTTTTTATACTCCCTGATTATTTGATTCCAACCTTGTTATATTCGCGAAAACCTCGTCAGATGAAAAGCTTCAAATCCATTCTTGCCCTCACGTTTATACTTGTCCTGCGTTTGTCCTGCGTGCCGGTTCCTGTTCCGGCGCAGACAGGAGATTACATCGGGAATATGCTTGTGATAACAGGCGCTTCTTGTGAGGAAGAACTTGATGAGCAGGAGATTGAACGCTTCTCAGGCTTTCTGTCGCATCCTCTCAGACTAAACGGATCGGGGAAATCCAGGTTAGTCTCAAGCGGCCTTTTGAGTCAGTATCAAGCGGCCAGCCTGGAAGAGTACCGCAGCCGTTCGGGGGATGTCAGGTCTTTCTCGGAACTCGCTTTGGTCGAAGGATTTGACGAGGCTTACGTCGCCGCTTTGGCTCCTTTCGTGACTCTTGGTGGCGGAAGTGTGGCGGGAGCGGCAGGGAATATGCCTGGAATAAGGCAGGAAGCTCTTCTGAGAGGGTCTGTTAAAGGTGCTGAGGCCAACTACGGTCTCAAGTATAAAATCTCGTTCCGGGAAAAAGCATCTGCCTCCCTGGCTGCCAGATCATACTATGGAGATGCCTTGTTCCCGCCTTCCTCATGGTCAGGGAATATTACCATTTATGGGAAGCGCTTGTTGTCCAAAGTTGTGTTTGGGGACTACAATATGCGCCTCGGACAAGGGCTGTCTCTTTGGAGCGGGATGTCACTTGGAGGATTCTCATCATCATCTTCTTTCTCGAGGAGACCTACCGGTTTGTCACCGGCTTGGTCTTGGTCTGGAATCGGGAGTCATAGGGGAGCCTCCGCTGAGTTGTCGGCAGGTCGGTTCTCATTTGTTCCATTTGTCTCATTCCCCGGATTGAGGGAGAGGATGGCAGGTAAGGAAAAGAGTAGGATAGAGATGATGCCAGGAACCTTTTGCTCATGGGGAAGCAGGAATGGACAGATTGGTTTGTCGGCATGGTGGACCGGGGAGCAAGGAAAGGTCTCCGGAGATTTCCGCTGGAACCTATATGGTATAGATCTATTCGGCGAGGTGGCTGCTGATATCGCCTCAGGGGTTATGGCTGTGGTTCTTGGTTCATCTATCTCATTGGAAGAGGGATGGAGGGTCAGCGGAGTCGCCAGGATATATCCGTCCACCTTTGACGGGACATGGAGCGGAGGCGTAAGGAGCTGGACTAAAACCTCTGACGAAAGGGGACTGGCGATAGGATTGGAGAGATATGGATTGCAGTTCACGGCGGATTTGGGCATTAAGGATTCTGACAATACTCGTCGTCAGGTGAAGCTGTTTGCGAAGGTCCCTGTCCAGATCACTCCAAACGCTGTCCTTTCTTTCAGATTTACTGGCCGTTATCGCCCCTATGAGAGCTACCTTGTGTACCGTACGGGATTGAGAGCTGATCTGGATTGGTCATCCGGAGGAATCTCAACTAGGTATGGGGAATCAGAGGAGGATGCTTGGAAGGTGCGTTTCAGGTTGGAGGGATTGCTTTGCAAGTCGCTATCTGGCCTTACATATATTGAGCTTGGGAGGAAGGCTTCCAATCTGAGCGCTTATCTGAGGGGAACGCTGTTCGTCGTGGATAATTGGGATGACAGGATATACTCGTACGAAAGGGACGCTCCAGGAAATTTCACTGTACCAGCGTATTACGGAAGGGGAGTCGCTTTATCATTCGTGGGTGGTCACAAGTTCCGTCAATGGAAGAAGAAAACCCTGAGGGTCTACCTCAGGGTCTCCGATATCTCTTATTTCTTGATGTCTACACCCAAGCCCTCGGTCCGTGAAGCAAGAGTCCAGGCGGTCATGGCTATCTGATTATTTCGGAGGGATCTTGATTATCTGGCCTATCCTCAGGTGGCTGTTAATCCCGTTGTATTTCATCAGTTTGTCAGCCGTTGTGCCATATTTCTTAGCGATGTTGTATAGATTGTCTCCTTGCTTGACTTTATATGACGTCGCCTGTCCAGTGCTCGTCTGTGGCTTTGATGAGGACGTGCTGGATGTTGTTTTCGGTTTAGTGCTGGAGGAACTTGCCGTGGAGTTGGAAGTGCTAGAGGCGGGGGCTCCTCCCTTATAGATGACGAGTGTTTGGCCAACTCGTATCGTAGTGCCTTTCAGGTGGTTCCAACTTTTAAGCTGGTTCACCGTGACATGGTATCTCGCCGCGATTTTCCCGAGGTTATCCCCACCCCTCACCTTATATGTCGTCCGGTTGGCTGTTGTTGAGGTACTGGCGCCAGAGGAACGTGTAGTGGGCTTTGAGCTGATAAGTGTCTGTGGATTGAGCAGTTCTTCAGCCCTGTGGGTATAGAGGGAGTCCTCGTTGGCTATAAATGCGCTGGTGTAGTTGAACGGGAGTCGCAAGATGTATGTTCCGCTGTTCCCTGGGATCACATCCTTTATGTATTGGGGATTGAGATTCTCGAGCTCTTCAACTGATATGCCGACGAGGTCGCTGATCTGCTGGAAGTGGAGGTTCCTTCTTATCTCAAAGGTGTCCACCTGGACAGGCATCTGCGCGTTATTGGGAGTCAGCCCATATTCCTTGCTGTACCTGAGGGCGTACATGGCTCCCACAAAGGCCGGGACATATCCTCTGGTCTCTCTGGGGAGGTAGTCATAAACGCTCCAGAAATCTCTTCCTCCGCCCCTGCGGATCGCCTTGTTGACATTGCCCGGGCCGCAGTTGTATGAGGATATGGCGAGGTTCCAGTCACCGAAAAGGCGGTATGAGTCCTTGAGGTACCTTGCAGCGGCATCAGAAGCTTTGAAAGGATCAAGTCTTTCGTCCACGAAGGAGTTGATCTCCAGCCCGTAGCTCTTGGCTGTCTTGGTCATGAACTGCCACATGCCTTTCGCTCCAGCTCTCGATACAGCTACAGGATTTAAAGCTGACTCGATAATCGCCATGTATTTAAGCTCGTCCGGAAGGTCATACTGACTGAAAGTTTCCTCGAAAATCGGCATATAATACTGGCATAACCCCATTATATTGCCCATTTTAGTGGGCATCTTCTCGGAGTAGAGCACCATGTAGTTTCTCACAGTCTCATTGAAAGGCAGGGTGATGAAAGAGTTCATGCTCTCAAGTCTGTCCCTAAGCACTTCGTCTGAGACGTTGGAAGAGAAATGTACGGAGTCCATGTTATATCCCTCACCATTCCTGTCATTCTTGACTTGACGGTGGAGATACCAAATATTCAGGAGACTGTCCGTGAGCTCGGGGCTGTAATCCTCAGGATTGAGTCCGGCAGCGCTCTTGTCATCGTTTTCCTCGTAGATGCTCAGCATCTCTTTAGCCAGGCTGTCTTTGAGGATGATGTCTTTTTTCAGCTCCTCTATGACTGCATTCATGGAGTCAATCCTCGAGCGGAGCTCAGTATTCTCCACTTTGTACCTATTCCTGAATAATTTGCTTTTCCTGGTTTGGCCTGCAGCTGTTGGTGAGAGCGTCAAGGCGAAAGCCAAGGCGAGTAGAGATATTATGAACGCTTTCCCTTTCATGGCGTATTCATTTAAAAAGTGAAGCCTATCTTCACTCCCACAGCGTTGTCGCTCATGAAGCCACCTCCGGAGTGCCTGGGGGCTATGGCGTACTCGTTGCAAGGTGTGATAATTGTGGGGCTCACACTCATTGTGAGATCGTCATTGACCTCAAAATCCTGCATATAAGAGAACACATTGGCATCTATGACCTGCAGCAGATAGCTACCCACTATGGCCACGACAGAATAATCCCGGAATCGCCTGAAAACATTCCTGTAATAGAGTGCCCTGTCGGCTGGGATAAGACCTTCGTATGTGCCTTCCTCCGCGGTCGCCTCGTTATGTATCCTCTTGTATCTCTTGTAGTTCTTGTTGTTCACCGCCCAGTAATGGTACGAGCCCACTATGGCTCCCCAATAGATGGGGATCTTCCAATACTCTCCGTTATATGCTTGGCCGAGACCGGGCACGAGCAATGAATACAGAGTCGCCTTTCCGGCTTGCCCCTTTATGTCGCGCTTGTAGTTGACGACTCCGTCCATGAGTGTTCCCCAGTAAATCAGTCCGGCTCCGGCGAACATGTATGTGGCCATTTTCTTGGCGTCCTCGTCAATTGTCAAAGTGGTCTCAGGATCATTCTCGAAGGCTAGCTCGTATGCTGATTTTGAGGCCTTATACTGTTTATGGTACTTTATACCCATCCCGATTGTGGCTCCAAGCCCGGCGTATGTGATGGGAATCTTCCAGTATTGTTTATTGTAGAACTGCTCAGCGCCGATGAACACTGTGGAGCCGGCGAACATTGAACCGATCTTCAAAGTGGAATCATGATGGGCGACGCCATGGAAAAACTCCCGGAAAGACCACATCCGGTCCACAGAGTCTTTTGATGCCAAGGTGTCTGAGGGGCTGGCGTAGTTTTGGCTGAATGCCTCCTCACGGAATTGGGCACGGGCGCCAACCGTGAAAACGGCCAGAAACAGCGGAACCAAAAATATCCTGAGTCTCAGATCCTTCATCAAATCGCCTAAATATTAGATTCCTCAAGAGCATTGAGGAACCTCTTCACTTCCTCGTCCGAGTTGAACCTTATCGTCATGGTGCCTTTCCCGGAGGGAGAGCGTTTCAGGCTGATGCTATTATCAAAAAACTTGCCGATGTGCTCGAGAACACGGTAATAGTCGTCTGGAAGATCCTGGATCTTTGGCGACGTGGAGACATCTTCTTTACCCAGCCTGCGGACTTTATCCTCGAGTTGACGGACTGAAAGGCCGTCTTTGATTGTGAGGTCGCACAGAAGCTCTTGGATATGAGGATCTTCTATTCCCAGAAGGACTTTGGCGTGGCCTGTGCTGAGGAGACCTGCCTTAAGGTCGTGCTGAACTTTGGCCGGGAGTTTCAGGAGTCGCAGATAATTGGCGACAGAAGCCCTTTTCTTGCCAACTCTCTGAGCCATTCTCTCCTGGGTGAGGTGGCATTCGTCCATCAGCCTCTGGTAGCTCATAGCGATCTCGATGGGATCCAGGTCTTGTCTTTGGATATTCTCGACAATGGCCATCTCGAGCATGCCCTGGTCATCCGTTGCACGGATATAAGCGGGGATGACA
>JAFROA010000012.1 GCA_017429885.1 Bacteroidales bacterium
ACTGATAAGAAGGGAGTGCAGAGACTCTTCGTGTTCTCCCAGGTTGAGACCGGCCGTACTTATAGGGATATGGCATATTCTGTCAGTGAGGATGGCGGAAAGACCTGGAGCAAGATTAATGTGCTTGACAAGCCATGTATAATGGCCTTCACCAGCATAATCCAGCTCAATAACGGTGATTATCTCGGAATGTATCATCGGGGCAATTCGGATCAGGACAGGGCACCTCTAAAGATTTGGCAAGCGGTTTCCCATGACGGAGGGTTGACTTGGGACGAGTCCACTCTAGTGGGCGAATATCCCGGGAGATCGCCTTGCGAGCCTTGCGTTTTCCGTTCCCCTGACGGGAAGACCCTCATTTGTCTGGCTCGTGAAAACCAGCGGAAGGGATGCTCGCTGTTTATGGGCTCCAAGGACGAGGGGGCGACCTGGACGACAATGAGAGAAGCTCCTTGGGGACTGACCGGTGACAGGCATATGGTTCGTTACCTGCCTGATGGAAGGATCATTTCCGTTTTCAGGGATATGGCTCCCAACAGTCCCACAAAGGGCCATTTCGTGGCCTGGGTGGGAACCTACAGGGATGCCACGGACGGTCTCTCCGGTCAATACAGGGTCAAGCTGCTTCACAGCTATGCTGGTCCTGATTGCGGCTATCCTGGGCTTGAGCTGCTTCCGGATGGGACTATAGTCGCCACAACTTATATAAAATACCATCCCGGAGAGGAGAAGCATTCGGTTGTCTCCGTCCGATTCACAATAAAGGAACTTGATGATTTGTTTAAGTAGAAATAACTGAATATGAGGAAGATCGTTATTTTGATTGGGGCTCTTCTTGTCCTGGCCGCTTGTGGCTCTGAGAAAGAGCCTGTCGTTAATTACAAATTATGGCTCGATTGGCCGGAGAGGCAGCTTCCGGATTTTTCCACTCTTGGGGAGCCCGACATCACTGGAGTCAAGAACAACTTTGACCTGGTCGACATCGATGAGACACTGAATCATTACGCCCTTCTCCTGGAGACAACCCTGAAAGTAAAGAATGAGGAGGAATATACCTTTAAAGCGTCCACCGATGACGGTTCCAGGTTTTATGTTGACGGTGAACTGCTATATGATAACGATGGAGCCCACGGACCGATCACCAAGGTTGTTACCAAGAAACTCTCCAAAGGCAGTCACGACCTGAAACTGGAATATTTTGATTGCGACAAGGGGCAGTCCATCAATTTCTTATATTCCACCCCGACGATAAACTGGAGAGAGATTAACGATAGGCTTCTTGAAGAGGAAGACAAGGCTACGGACAAGGATGATTTTGTGAAACCGCAGATTGATGAGGCGCTTGCGAGATTCAACGCATGGAAAGGGGATGATCCGGTCATGGCGTTCCCGATCGTGACAGATGTCCACACCTGTGGCCGCTTCACCTACAAGCATATTGGCCATGCGGTCAAAGTCGCTGAGGCTTTCGGCTGTGACTTCATTGAGAATTTCGGAGATATCGGCCTGAACGCTTATCCTGCCACGGAGAATTCTGTTTACGCGCGAGAGATTGTCGACAACGTCAAGGCTCAGATGATGAAATATGACGGAGTCTGGCTCTATACCCCCGGCAATCATGACTGGGATGCCGGAGAGGGTAAGTTCTTCACGGATGAAGACTTGACAGGCTTCTTCCAGAAACCTTGGCAGGACAAGGCGGGGGAAGCCCTCCACTTGACTCCAGGCAAGACGTACGGTTGGTATGATGTGCCTAAGAAAGGTGTCAGGGTGATATTCCTGAACAGCCAGGGCACCGGGACGCAAAACGGCTCCTACTATTATTTCGACGACGATCAGATGGAGTGGCTAAAGGAGACCTTGGGCAAGACCCCGGTCGCCAAGCCAGTTCTTGTGACAGCGCATTACATGCCTCATCCTTTGGGTCGCTGGACCAATTCCAATCCAAACGAGGAGACTCTGGCGAGCAACCAGCGGGTGATGGACATCCTCTCTGATTTCGCGTCAAAAGGCACCTTGATCGGGTTGGTGACAGGTGACGCTCATGTTAACATGTACACGAAGGAGAATGGGGTGAACTATTTCATATCCCAAGGCTACGGCTGGGTGGTTCCCGACCTCATGCTCCCGGGCACGACACACGCCTTCTTTGACTACAAGACCAACCTGTGCATCGATGTATTCGCCGTCAAACCTTTCAAGAGGGAAGTCCATACGTTCAGGGTAGGAGCAGGCGGAGAGGATTTTGATTGTTCCTTTGGGTATTGATTCTTTCCACTTTAGAGAGAAATTCACTAAATTTGACAAAATTTGTCTGAAAATGTACAAGAGAGTTCTGCTTAAACTGAGTGGAGAGATATTAGGCGGGCCTGAAGGAAAAGGTCTGGAGCCGGAGTATCTTCGTAAATATGCCCGTGAGATTGCCCAGGCGGCCAAAGCGGGACTTCAGATTGGCGTTGTCAACGGGGGAGGAAACATCTTTCGTGGGCTCCAGGGACTTGATAAGGGGTTCGATAGGGTAGGGGGCGACCGGATGGGTATGCTCGCGACCGTGATCAACTCTCTGGCTCTCAGTCAGTTTATTGAAGATGAAGGAGTTCATGCTGAAGTTTTCACCGCGACCCCGATGGAGCCTTTTGTCAGGTACTACAACAGGGACAATGCCGTTAAGGTGCTTGAGGAAGGCGGAGTGGCGTTGATAGCCGGTGGGACTGGCAACCCTTTTTTCACCACAGACTCCGGCGCCGCGCTAAGGGCTCTTGAGATTCGGGCGGATGTGATGTTGAAAGGCACGAAAGTTGACGGGGTCTACACCGCCGATCCGAAGAAAGACCCCTCAGCCGTTAAGTATGAGGACATTACCTTCGAGGAAGCCATGGCAAAGCAGCTCAGGGTCCTTGACCAGACTGCCTATGCCCTTTGCAACGATGGGGATATGCCGATCATAGTGTTCGACATCAATTCCCCTGGAGCATTGAAGAGGATCCTTGACGGAGAAACGGTCGGCACATTGGTACATAAATAAAACAGATATAGCGATGTTATCAGAGAAAGCCAAAGAGATTCTGAAAGGTGTCGAGGCTAAGATGCAAGACACTGTTGATTTCCTTGAGGAGGACCTCAAGACCTACAGGGTGGGCAAGGCCAACCCTTCCATTCTCAACAACGTGACCGTGAACTATTACGGCACTGATACCCCTATATCCCAGGTGGCGTCCGTCAGTGTCCCTGACGCGAGGACCATCACCATCCAGCCATGGGAAAGAAGCCTTATCTCCGCTATTGAGAAGGCTATCATGGCCGCCAATCTCGGATTCACTCCGCAGAATAATGGCGAGATCATCCGTTGCCCTATCCCCCCGCTCACGGAGGAAAGGCGTAAGGATTTGATCAAGAAGGCAAAGGCGGCGGGTGAGAGTGCCAAAGTGGCTGTCAGGAATATCCGCCGGGAGGGAGTTGAATCTCTGAAGAAAGGCCAGAAGGCCGGTGATTTCTCCGAGGATGTCCAGAAGGAGGGAGAGGACGAGATTCAGAAGGTAACCGACGCGAAAGTGAAGGCTATCGACGTGCTCGTCTCCGCCAAGGAGAAAGAGATCATGACAGTGTGACGAACGTAGCTATCCAGGGTTATCGTGGGTGTTTCCACGAGCAAGCCGCTCGGGAGTTCTACTCCTCGAGAGGGGTAGACATCAGCATTGTCGAGGGGCCTACTTTCGAGAGCCTTTTCAAGGCGATGTCGGAGGGAAAGGCCAGTGCCGCGGTGATGGCGATCGAGAATACCATTTCCGGAGGACTGCTTCCCAATTTTGAGCTGTTGAGGTCCAATCCCTATAAGATCAAAGGGGAAGTCTATATTCCTATTCATCAGAATCTTATGGCCATTCCTGGTCAAGCTGTGGAGGACATCCGTGAGGTCAGGACCCATTATATGGCTATAAACCAGACAAGGCGTTTCTTTGAGAGGAACTGCCCGTGGATCAAGATGGTTGAGTCAGAGGATACCGCCAAAAGCGCCATCGAGATAGCCCAGCAGGGGCTGAAAGGCGTCGGCGCTGTTGCCTCAGAACTGGCCGCTGAACAGAATGGGTTGGAGATACTGGCGAAAGGAATCGAGACATATAAGCAGAATTTCACCCGCTTTCTCATACTCGACGACTCGATCACCATTCCCAGGAGCATGGCCGATAAGGCATCCCTTTGCTTCACACTTCCTCATAAGCCTGGCTCGCTGGCGCAGGTCCTGACGATTCTCTCTTTCTACGATATGAACCTGACGAGAATCCAGTCCCTTCCTATCCCCGGGAAAGAGTGGCAATACTTTTTCTACGCCGATATAAGGTTCTCTTCCTACACCCGTTATCGGCAGGCGCTAAAGGCCGCGAGACCATTAATGGCTGATTTTTACATACTTGGAGAATATAAATCATATTATAAAGCGAACAAATCATGATTATCCAACCCGCTGAAAGGACCAAGGGAGTCCAGGAGTATTATTTTTCCCGCAAGCAGAAAGACCTCGACGCTGTTTCCGCCGAGAGAGCTGAGAAAGGTCTTGGTAAACTCATAAACCTTGGGATAGGCGCTCCTGACGGAATGCCTCCTCAGGCGGCTATCGACGCCTTGGCAAAGGTCGCGGCTTTGCCGGATAGCCATAGATACCAGAATTATAAAGGTTTACCAGTGTTACGTCAGGCTTTCGCCGATTGGTATGCCCGTTATTATGGCGTAACTCTCAATCCCAATGGCGGTATTCAGCCACTGGTCGGGTCGAAGGAAGGTATCCTCCTGATCACTTTGGCTTTCGTCAATCCTGGAGATAAGGTCCTTGTCCCGGATCCCGGATATCCCACCTATTCGTCCACGGTACGTCTTGCCGGTGGGCAGATTCTGCCTTATAACCTCAAGGCTGAGAACGGTTGGTTCCCTGATTTCGACGAGCTTGAGAGCATGGATCTACAGGGTGTCAAGTTAATGTGGGTGAATTATCCGAATATGCCTACCGGAGCTTCCGCCACACCGGAGCTTTATCAGAAGTTTGTGGATTTCGCCAAGAAGCATAATATCCTGTTGGTCAATGATAATCCCTATTCGTTCATCTTGACCGATAAGCCTATCTCGATTCTCGCCGCTGAAGGGGCATGGGACTGCTGTCTCGAGTTGAATTCCTTGAGCAAGGCTCACAACATGAGTGGTTGGCGAGTAGGTATGGTGGCAGGAGACCCTGAGATGGTCAATGAGATATTGAAGGTGAAGAGCCAGATGGATTCCGGAATGTTCAAGGCCATGCAGCTTGCCGCTGTCGAGGCTTTGGCAGAGGGAGAGGACTGGTTCGAGAGGCTTAATGCCGAGTACAGGCGTCGCCGTGTGGTGGCCGGACAGATATTCGAGGCTCTAGGAGTTAAGTATAACCCGAATTCCACCGGTCTTTTCCTTTGGGGAAAAGTTCCCGGTCAGGCAAGTGAGTCCATGAGTTCCGGAGAGCTGCTCTCCGAGGAGATTCTCCATTCTTGTGGAGTCTTCATGGCACCTGGATATATATTCGGGAAAAACGGGGAAGGCTACATCCGTATCTCCCTCTGCGCCCCTGTTCCCACTCTTGAGGAAGGTCTCGCGCGGGTTAAGGAATATTTGGGAAATCGCTGATTTCAAGATGGTTCTAGGAGTTATTGGATTGGGCCTCATAGGGGGCTCAATGGCTATTGACCTTAAAAGGAGAGGCTACGCGCATAAAGTTCTGGGAGTCGAGTCCGAGCCTGTCAATGCGGAGGCTGCTTTGCGTATCGGCCTCTGCGACGAGGTTGTCTCTTTTGAGGACTGTATCAGGCGGTCTGATATCATCGTTATCGCTGTCCCGGTCGGTACCGCCGTCAAGATGCTCCCTCAGGTGCTGGATATATTCTCGGAGGAAGGCAATGGCGGAAAGATTGTCATTGACACCTGTTCCACCAAGAGCCAGATAGTCAGGGTGGCCCATTATCATCAGATGCGGGGCCGCTTTGTCGCCACGCATCCGATGGCTGGTACTGAGTACTCAGGTCCATGGGCCGCCATGCCCAACCTTTTCGACGGCAGGGCTTGTATTTTCGCCAATTCTGAGGAATCCGATCCTCAGGCTCTCAAGGTGGTTGAGGATCTGTATGACGCTTTGAACATGCGTCCGATCTACATGAACGCCGATAACCATGACGTCCACACCGCCTATGTGTCACACATATCCCATGTCACTTCCTTTGCCCTGGCATTGACGGTCCTTGACAAAGAGCAGGACGAGAAGCACATTTTCGACCTTGCATCCGGAGGATTCTCCTCCACGGTCCGTCTGGCTAAAAGCTCCTCTGACATGTGGGTGCCGATCCTGACCCAGAACCGGGACAATGTCCTGCGGGTCCTTGACACTTACCTTGAGAAAATGAAAGATTTCCGGGATGCTATCGCGGATTATGATGAAGCCAGAATCGAGGAGTTGATTCAAGAGGCGAACCGGATCAAGAAGATTATTAGATAGTATATGGAACGAACACTTGACACCGTCCCCGTCTCGCAGTGGGGATTCTTCGACGAGA
>JAFROA010000147.1 GCA_017429885.1 Bacteroidales bacterium
TACACCGCAGCGGTCAGTGAAATTCATCTTGGCATTGTGGAGGGTATAGCCCTCACCCTCGCCCATGGATATTCCTGAATAACGCATATAATCGGCCACCCAGTGAGTCAGAAGCCATATTTTACGACTCTCATCAGTGACTCCCTTCAGAATCTCACGGACCTTCTTCTCCACCTCGGGAGTCGGAATGAAGCTACCGTAATCCTCATTGACACCACTGAACCATACGGACTTGTCCTCCCAACGGTCTGTCGAGGATAGCATCAGCTTCGGAGCGACATCGTAGAGATCCACCATGTTCGGCTCCCTTTTGAAAGGCTTGGCATCGGAGACCGTGAAAGTCAATAGTTTCCGGTCACCATCGACCCTCGTGGAAGAATGGCACTCACCCTGGTAGAACTCATACTGGACATCCTTGTCCCTCGGCACATCCAAGGTGTAGACCTTGGTGACAGTAGGATAAGTCACCCAGAACGGGACGATGTCGTAGAAGTTACCCCGCATCGGAGGAATGAATCTGTCTTCATCATCAGGCATAGAGGCGAGCAAGGCGTAGGTGAACCCTTTCTTGTTGATCCTGTAGTCAACAACGTCACCTGGATCAAGCTCCCCTACCTCAGCCATAATCTGCCTGGCACCCCAGTAAATCATCCTGGCGGGTGCGGCATAGTCACAGATAGTACCGAGGTCTATGGTCTTGACAGAGCCATCCGCCTTGTAGACTTTGACGTCCTTGAAGACGGCCAGAGCTGTAAGCGGATCATAGTCATACTTCAAGACCCTATGGGCCAGTGCTCCGGCCTTGGTCTGGATCTTCACGACATGGTGGATGTCGAAACTCCCGGATCCTGAATCTTTGAAACGCACGCCAGTACTGTCCAGGAGCACCACCGCATCGCTACCGGAAAGCTCAGGCTGCCTGGCGAGCTTTTTCTCCAGGGCACGCCAAGACTGGGCTGGAACGGGAATGGAAATGGCGGCGAGAAGCGCCGCCAATAAAAATTTTCTCATATTATGAATTAACTAGACCTCAACGCTGTAGCCAGGGCGATACTGATAATGCAGCAGCTTGGTGGCCTCAGGATCGTTCATGAATTTCTGGACAATCGGGTTCCACACGACAGGTCTTCCGAGATCCATGGCAATGTTGCCGAGGTTGCAGACTGTGCATGATGAATGGCCTACTTCCACAGGGACGTTAGGATCGATCCTGGACTTGATGGCCTCGATGAAAGCCCTATGGTGGCCAACCTTAGTCTCGTAAGGAACAGAGTCGTCACCTGCCGCCCCCTTCATCTCGAGTTTCTTATTGGAAGCCTCGTACTTGCCGCGGGATACCTTGATCCAACCATCCTCTCCATAAACCTGCACACCAGGAGTGGTTCCGTCAAACGGTTCCTCAGTCACGATTATACCGTTGTCATATTTGTAGGTCAGATGGTCGTAGAAGCTGTAACCGGCAGGGATAATCTCCACAGGGCCATTGCCATCCTTTCCGATCATCCACTGCGCGATGTCGAACATGTGTGCCCCCCAGTCAGTCATGAGGCCACCACCCATAGGTTTGTACCATCTCCATGCGCCCCAAAGCTGCTCATTGTGCTCGTCACTAACAATAGGATCGAGATTGGAGTGGTAATACACGGATGTCGGAAGAGGTCCGAGCCATTTGTCCCAGTTAAGTCCCGCGGGTACCTCCATCTTAGGAAGGTTGCAAGGGACGGGGGCAGCGGAATACGGGTTGACATCGTTGCGGCCGACATAAACCTTGATCTTCTGGATCTGGCCGAGGTCTCCCTCACGGGCATGGGTCGCCGCCAGTAAGAACTCATCGCTTGAACGCTGCTGGCTACCGACCTGGAGGATACGGTTGTATTTGCGGACAGCCTTCACAAGCTGCTGGCCCTCGTAAATTGTCAAGGTCATAGGTTTCTCAAGATACACATCCTTACCTGCCTTGCAAGCCGCGATAGCTATGATGGCATGCTGGTGATCCGGGACAGCTATCACAACCGCATCAACATCGGGACGGGCCAAGACATCCTGATAGTCCTCATAGACATCGACCTTAACCTTCTTCTCACCTTTTTCCTGATAATACTTTGTGACTCTCTTGACGAAACGATCCCTCTTGATGTCATACACGTCGCAACCAGCGACCACACGGACATCATCCATTGACATGAAACCGCTCAGCAAGTACATCGCCTGCTGTCCGAGGCCGATGAAACCCATATTGATTTTACCATTAGCGGACTTTTTGGCCACCTTTGAGGCAGCCGACGCACCGACTATGCCAGCTGGCATCATGATGCCGGCGGCTCCGATTGCGGAAGCTTTCAAGAAATCTCTACGTACCATGTTTCAGTGTTTAATCATTGATATCGTAAATATAAGAAAAAATTATAAAATAATTCATCACCAAGAATGGTCTTTGGCACGGAAATGGTATATTCTTTAAACGACATAATTTTTTACCCATAAACCAAAAACTGACTCAATAGTTATTTCATAAGTATTGGACAAAAAAACGGAAACCTGTCGAGAGACACGTTTCCGTTATATTGTTTATATTTGTTCAAACTGTACCGATTATGCGTCTCTGTGGTTTAGCTGGTTTCTTGACAAGCCTTTTCTTTTGCACCCTGGGCTGTTCAACTCCCAAGGCAAGCGAGCGTATCATCCTTGGTGACGAGAGGTTCGAGGAATACATCCCTTTGATTGAAGGGGAAAAAGTCGCCGTGTTCAGCAACCACACGGGGATAGTCGGGGACAAGGTGACCGAATCAGGCTATGGACCCCATCTTGTCGATGTGTTAATCAGCAACGGGATAAACGTCCATGCGATATTCTCTCCTGAACACGGCTTCCGGGGAACAGCGGACGCCGGGGAGAGAGTCAGCGGAGAAGTTGATGAAAAGACGGGAGTGGAGATTATCTCACTTTATGGAGGAGGAGATCCATACGGGAAAGGGAACATGGATAAGTTCGACATCCTGATTGTCGACATACAGGATGTCGGTCTAAGGTATTACACCTACTATATCTCCATGCTTCACCTGATGGAAGCTTGCGCTAAATCAGGGAAAGAAGTTATTGTCCTTGACCGACCTAATCCCAACGGATTCTACGTAGATGGGCCGATTCTGGATCCCGGATACAAATCAGGAGTAGGCGCTCTCCCCATAACAACTGTCCATGGGATGACTCTCGGGGAACTGGCGCTGATGATCAATGGGGAGGGTTGGCTTCCGGACGGACTCAAATGCGACCTGAAGGTCATTCCATGCCTTGGATATGACCACTCCATAAAACCGCAGGTGGTTGTCCCTCCTTCTCCTAACCTCAAGACAATGAGGTCTATATATCTTTATGCCTCAACTTGTTACTTTGAGGGTACAGTAGCTTCTCTGGGCCGTGGCACGGATAACCCGTTCGAGTTATTCGGACACCCGGACATGA
>JAFROA010000013.1 GCA_017429885.1 Bacteroidales bacterium
ACAGTGTACAAAGCCACGGAAATAGCTGACACATAGAGGCACCATGGCAGAGTGCCGATGTTTTTGGACGTGATCCAGAACTGATGCGCTCCCCATCCCAGAAGAGCGAGTAGGATAGCGGCTCCAATGCCAGCCCCGACCCGGAACGAAACCGCTTTTTCAGACAATTCTTTATCCGCGAGGGTTGTCGCCATTCCGCCCAGGACCATCAATGCGCAGGAACCATTTCCGAGTTGTATCGCACGGGCGAAATCAGCGATGAAGTTGCCTCCATTGATAAGCCGGCCACCATCTCTAAGACCGGTGGTGAGCATATTCAGGACGCATACGGCAATCCAGAGCAGGGCTATGATCCAAGGCTTTTTCCTTGACAACAACCAGGAGGTGGCGCAGAACAGATAAGCCCATCCGATCAATCCGAGAATTCCCCACCATCCGGCACGGAAATAAGCTCCGTCCCCATTACGGAAAGTGAGCGCCAGAAAGAGAAGAATCGCCATACCAGCAGCCTGCAACCACTTTTTGGGCTTGAAGTCTTCCGGGTATATGTTCCAGATCAAGAAGAAGCCCAGAACCATCAGCACCCAATAGGTGCCTTTCCCGTAACCTCCTATAGGAGAGAAACTTCCCTCAGAATTGACAATGAACACGCCCATCAACAGCAATGCGAGTGTTCTTGAAAGGATATGCCCGAAAATCCCTTCGCCCGCCTGCCCTTTGGAAAACCGTCGCTCGATGGCATACGGGATTGACATACCGACAGAGAACAGAAACATAGGGAACACAATATCCGCCAGCCCCATTCCGTCTTGAGTCGCCTGTGTGTGCTCTATCCACCGCGGAACACCGCCGACGGTCCACAGGTCGTTCACAAACACCATCAGGAACATCGTGAGCCCCCGGAGCATATCAATGGCGCCGTTGCGACGGTCAAGAAAGGAATCCATCATAGCTCTTTTGAGGTGGCGAGGGCGATGCCACGGTTATTATCTTTGTCAACGGCGCAGTAGAAATGATATACCGTGCCCTTCCATTTGACCATGCATGGCTTGTGGGCGTAGCAGTTGTCAAATGGCTCCGAAGGCTTGATCAGCGGCTCTCCGGTCCAATCGGTCCAATGGACAAGATCATATGAGCAGGCGAAAGTGTCCCAGGCGTAATTTCTCGAGTCATCCCAATTGAACCCTAAGTAGAACATCACCCATAATTTGCCCATTCTCTGGACGTGGGCGTCGCCGGTGATGCCCCTGTTCCCATGCTCCAGGACGGGATCTGAGCCGAACCGTTTCCAAGACACCATATCGTCACTGATGGCCATCCCGATTCTCTCGGCATTGCCTAAGGCGTTGTAATACATAACGAAAGTCTGTCCCACTCGTGAGGTTCGGTCGGGGTCCCTATCGTATAAGCCATCCCTGGAGACAGGACTCCGCTCTCATAGCCGGAAGCGTCTCCTCCAAGATAGCTCATCCAATACTTGCCGTCATATTTCTCCAACTCGTACGACCCACCCCATTTCGGGTCGACCAGAGCCAGGTAACCGGCTTTCTGATTGACATCCCAATCGGTGTCATCTGAATATGACATAATCCTGCCAAGTGTCTTCCATTCAAGTAGTTCCTCACTCTCAGAGAGCCAGGTCTCATACCCCCGTCCGTCGAAAATAATGTAAACCATGTACCATTTCCCATCCTTGCGGAACACGCTGGGGCTGTCGGCCGCCAGCCCATCCCCTCCGGGAATGACAAGCCCACGCTTGAAAGGAGTTTTGACCTCCTCGAACACTTTCTCCATCTTCTCCTGCGGAACGGTTTCGGGAAATTCCTTGACGCAACCAACCGCACAAAGCAGAGTTGTCAAAACCACTATGATCGCTAAATCAGTTCTCATAAACGCCAAGTTAAGAAATAATGGGAAATAACGGAAATAATAGTACCTTTGTGGCCCTTTTCATTAGAGTATTATGATTAATAATAAAGCATATCGTTCCGTCTCGCTCATCCTTATTGTTTTCCTCGGCCTGTTGATATCCGCCGGTTGCTCGAAGGAAGAGCGCGCTCCTTATGATCCGATTCCGGAATATGTGATGGAGCATTTCACGCATCGCTACCCCGGGGCGACTCTCCTGAGTGACCGTTACATTGAAGATTATCAGGGTTGGGCTGAATTGGAATTTGTTGATAGAGACGGACTTAAAGCGACAGCCCACTATAAGGAAGGCATCTGGATGATGACAAATAAGGTATATTCGAAAGAGAATTTCATCTACCAGATCCCCAGGAAGGTAGCCAGGGCGTACGTTGGCACGGGAGTGGATAACGAAGACTATTCATCTGACAATAGCTACGTGATGGAGATCTCCCGCCGCTATTTCGAGAAGAAACAATATGAGTTTTGTTTCGAGATTCCTTACGAAGACGAGGATGCGATCAACGGTGTTGTTTATGAAGCCAACACCATAGCTATCGACGAGGATGGCGACCTGCTTTATTATGAGCATGACTATGTGAATCCCTCATATTGGTGGAGGGATATCACTCCGTCGCTAAACAGCGTAAGCGGGTTTTTACCGGCGGGCTCGACTGTCCTTGGGAGTGTGAACGAGGCCGGCAACAACCTTATCTTCTTTAAGGACAATGGCATAATCAAGACAGCGAAGTCTTCGCAAGGCCGCAACTGGGATTGGGAAAAGACATACTTTCCTATAGACAATACCAATCTTACTGAGGCTGCGGTAAAGGCCAAGAATGAATTCCTTTCCGAGCACGAAGGCTATCGCTTCACCACCTTGTACTGTGTTGAGGACAGGTCCGGTAAATACTATGGTCTCAAATTCGAGAAAGGAGACTGGGACAACCCCTCGACCGACTGGAGCGCCACTACCATATACATCCCGGCGGAATAAGGTCCGGTTTTGCGATTCCAGTATTAATTAGTAACTTGGTGCTCAACGAACAACGAGTTACTTGTCAATACCGATGAAAACGAAAAACCTCTTCCTTGTTTTAACGTTCACGCTCCTGTTGCTGTCATGCGGCAAAGGAAATGAAGTCTGCATTTATGGCGGAAGTTCCGCTTGTGTCACAGCGGCGTACTCGGCCGCGAAGATGGGAAGCAATGTTACCATAATCTGCCCCGATCCAACTATCGGTGGCATGACCACCGGCGGACTTGGCCAGACCGACATCGGAAACAAACAGGCTGTAATAGGCCTTGCGAGGCAGTTCTACCGTAAGCTCGGCAACCATTACGGCAAATTGGAGCAGTGGCTGTTCGAGCCAAGTGTGGCTGAGGGTATCCTGATGGAATATCTCGACAATCCTCGCATCAAGGTAATGCAGGGCTGGTATCTCGAGTCAGTAGAGAAAGAAGGAACCAGAATAAAGTCAATCACTTGCACTGATCGCAAAGGAGGCTCCACAACCATTAAGGCGGACCAGTTCATCGACTGCTCGTATGAGGGCGACTTGATGGCAAAAGCTGGTGTCAGTTACCGTGTCGGCCGTGAGGATAACAGCGAATACGGAGAGACGTGGGATGGTTTCCAACTCCTTGATCAGCATCAATTCGTGGACGGGATAGATCCTTTTGTCGAGCCCGGCAATCCGGAGAGTGGCTTGCTTTGGGGAATCAGCGACGCTAAACGAAAGGAAAACGGCACTGGGGATGACTGTGTGCAAGCCTATAACTACAGGATCTGCCTTACCGATGATCCGGATAACATGATTCCAATCGAAAAGCCGGATAATTATGACCCGGCCAAATACGAATTACTTATAAGGGTTATCGAGGCCGATCCTAATCCCAGTTTGAGCAAGTATTTCATCTGGAGCCTGATGCCTAACCATAAGACTGACATAAACAACAAGGGTCCTTTCTCAACGGACATGATAGGGATGAATCACAATTATCCCGAGGCCTCATGGGATGAGAGAGATGAGATATTAAAAGCCCATAAAGACTACACTCTCGGCTTGTTGTACTTCTACTTGACAGACCCGCGTATTCCCGCTAACATTCAGACCGAGATGCGCAGATGGGGTCTTCCCAAGGATGAATATGTCCGTACAGGTCATTGGACACACCAGCTTTACATCCGTGAGGCCAGAAGACTTGTCGGAGAATATGTGGCCACGCAGGCTGACTGTGAAGGTAAGACTCAGATTACTGACGGCATTGGATTCGCCGCCTACGGTATGGACTCCCATAACTGCGAGCGAATCGTGATCGAGCAAGACGGGAAGCTGATGGTGAAGAATGAAGGTGATGTCCAAAAAGGAGTCAGCCAGCCCTATCCTGTTTCTTACAGGAGCCTTACTCCAAAGAGGGAGGAGTGCACAAACCTGCTGGTACCGGTGTGTCTCTCAGCGTCTCACATCGCATATGGTTCCATCAGGATGGAGCCCGTGTTCATGGGTATGGGTCAGACTTGCGGTATGGCGGCAGCGATGGCAGGGAAGGGTGATGTTCAGAAAGTGGATGTCTCGAAGATTCAGGAAATCTATGCCACAGATCCCTGCCTGGACGGAAGGGAGCCCGACACCTTGATTGACGAGGATTCAGAATTCATTGAGAATAAGGAAGGATGGACAGTTGTGAACGGAAGAGGCGCTTACGGAAAGACATATCTCCTTTATGAGGGAGATTCTGCGGCGAATAATCTTGCCTATCGTATACCGGAGAAACTTGATGGAGAGTATTCGGTGTATGCGTTCCAGCAGAACGACGGCTGCGCGACCACAACCTTCGAGATTGAGGTCGACGGGAAAAAGACAACTGTCCCGTTCAACAGATCTGACCTACTTGTGGAAGGTCAGACCCGTGGAGAATGGGTCAAGCTTGGAGATTTCGGGCTTAAGAAGGGCGCATCCGGAAGCATCCGCATTCTTTCTGATGAACCCGGAATCCATGCTGACGGTATCCTGTTCGTCAAGAATTAAATCCTGACTTTGTGAGTGCCGGGGGTGAGAGTCTTGCCTCCGGCTTTGCATGACGTACCCTCAGGGACGGTTATTTCGGCCTCTATCTTCTTGTCCTTTTTCTGGAGGGAGACCTCAATCCTGCCGTAATTGGTCTCAAAACCGGTCTTGAGCCATTTCAGGTCACCCATCTGTGGTTTGACCTCAAACTCTTGATAACCAGGCTTTAACGCATCAATTCCTGCCAGTTGGCGGACCATGGAGATGACTCCGCCACCGGCCCATGCGTGGTTGCAGGTGCCCTCGAAATTCCAGTGCTCCCAAAGTGTCGTGCAACTGTCCTTCATTATGGTCGGACACTGCTTCCGCATCCTGTCCAGGGCCATCTTCGGCTCTCCCATCGTGTAAAGGGCGTCAAGGACATAAGGGAACATATAAGTCGTGGCATTGTAGCGCTCGGCGAAAACTTTTTTGAGCATGGGAAATTTCTCCTTGGATGCCACTCCTGAGATGACTGCCAGAGCCTGGACACGGTCATCCGGAAGGTCCTCGAACCCGGGAGTTATATAGGCGGAGCCATTCCAATAATTGGAGTTCAGAGCTGTCGCTATTTTTGACATAATAGCCTCGTTATCAGCAGCTTCAGCCTCTTTCCCAAGCACCCTGGCGAACTCCGCCTCAGCTTTAAGCGCAAGGTAATACCACAGATGCAACTGAGCCACACGGTCTTGGTGCGCTCCTGCGTCAGGCCAGTCCCAGCCACCAATGCGGTAGATAGGAAGCCCCTCGGAATCAAGTTTCCAGACCTCGTGGAGATATTTGTGGACGGCAGGATAGACTTCTTTCACAAAAGAATAGTCCCCGGAATAGAAGGCATACCCCCTGAATCCATACCAGCCGATGGAGTTCAGGACCTGCATCGGAAGCTCCTTGAAATAGTTGGAGCAAGGGATAGGGGCGTACATGACCCCATCAGGCTTCTGCCAGCGGACCAGTTCCATAATACCCTTGCGGGCGAGCTTGTCAGCCTTGCGGTCAAGAAGATAGAAGGCCTCGTTCAGCTCGTTGACCTCATCGCCCCACCATTGTGCCCTCTCGCGGTCTGGACAGTCATAATACGTGTCCCTCATGCAGACGTAAAGCGTCCTTTGGGCTTTCTGCCAATAATCATTGAGGATGGGATCGGAGCAGGAGAAAGAACCGGTGAACTCCGCATCGTATCCGGTCTCCCGGTACTTGACGCCCAAGACTTTCACCTCCGGAGGAAAGATATAATACAATACTTCCCCGTTCATCCAGCCGTAACTCTCATATTCCTGGACACCTTCCTTGGTGACATATTCCGCGCTGACACAT
>JAFROA010000148.1 GCA_017429885.1 Bacteroidales bacterium
GCTTTCCTCCTTTTTAATGTCATTGACATCATGGCCGGCCTGATCGGCCACCTCTTTAGCGGCCTTGCCGGCTTCAGCGGCAGCGGCAGCAGCCTCCCGTGCCTTCTTTTGACGTTCCTGGACCCTCGCCTTTATGGCATCCTTGTCTATCGGTTTCGGGAAGTTGACCCCATGAATCGCTCCGGTGGGACACATCGCCTCGCACTCACGGCAAAGCTTGCACTTCTCAAAGTCGATGTAAGCGACGTTGTTCTCAAGGGTAATGGCATCGTGAGTACATGTCTTCTGGCAAATTCCGCAACCGATGCAAGCGTTAGCACACGCCTTCTTGACGGAAGGACCTTTGTCCTTATTGACGCAGGAGACATATTCCCTCATTCCGCGGGGCCCCTTCTTACGTAGCTCTATTATCGCCTTGGGGCAAGCCTTCACGCAGGAACCGCAGGCGGTGCACTTCTCCTCATCCACCACCGGAAGACCGGTGACAGGATCCATGGAAAGAGCACCGAACTTACACGCTGCCACACAATCGCCACATCCAAGACAGCCGAAAGAGCAGCCTGTATCCCCGGAATACAAGGAAGCCTTGACTTTGCACGACAGGGATCCGTCATACTCATTGACCTTGGGTCTGGCCTCGCATGTACCGTTGCAGCGGACCACAGCCACCATGGGCGCCTTTTCCTTAACCTCGTAGCCGAGAATCTCAGCCACCTTCTTCATCGTCTCATTGCCACCAACAGGACAATAGTGGTTGTCTAGATTGGGCGCTTTCACCGCTGAATCGGCGAATGCGTGGCAACCAGCGAAACCGCAGCCACCGCAATTAGCTCCAGGCATGGCCTTTTCAACCAGCTCAATGCGAGGATCCTCAACGACCTTGAAGCGCTGCGCGACAAGATAGAGGGTCAACGCGAGCAGCAGGCCGAGACCCGAAATGATCGCGATGGTCCAAATAATTGTTGTTGTCATAAATATTTATGTGATTTATCTTCTCCTGATATAAAACTCGTATCCCTCGGCGAGGCGATCCCGACAAAGGAACAAAACAAAATAGTACACAGCGACACCAAGGATGGATAATCCACCGGTGGCAAGCTCGCCGAGTCCAATCTTAGGCAAAGATAATATTAAAATCAGTAATATCAGCGCGGGAATCACATAAGAAAAGAGAACAGCCTTCAAGCCAGCCTTTTTGGCGAGGCAAACTTCAACTTCCTGGCCGATTTCATAATCGCCTCCTCCCCAAACGGGTACATCAACTATCTTCTTCTTGGTCTCGGAGATTCCGCAAAGACCGGCGGCATGACATGAGGCGCAGGCAGACTCGGAGATTATCTCCACGCTGACAGACCTTTTGTCCGCAGCCACAATCTTACCTTTATGGGAAACAGCGTCAGCCATTACTGGATCACGCTTGAGAACTCATGTTTCAGTCCGTCAGCGCTGTAAAGACGTCCGCGGACCTGGCCTATCTTCAAAGGAGCCACGAAATAGATAGGAATCCTGTTGCCATCATCAGTGAACCAGGCGTAAAGGCTGCTTTCACCGTCAAAGGCCTCGCCCTTCGGCATCTCGAAGCCGAATTTATGGCACCTGATAGTTCCCTTCCCTGGAATCTTCTTATTCTCGACTCCGAAATAGCGGAAATATATATTACGGATATGATGGTCGATGGCGTAAGTCATGGGATACCTCCCACCAGCGCTCAGTTTCTTGATATCCATATTACGGATGAGGAATAACATCGTGGCGATGTCATAGGTGCACTCATCCATGGGCAACTCGACAGTGAACTCACCTTTGCGGGAATTATTGATCTGGGCGTTGATATGGTCGGAGGCGTAGGTATAAAGGTTCGTGCACCAATAACCTCCCTCACGGCAATCCCTGATGAACTTCACTGGTTTGAAGCCATCCGTCGTGAACCAGCAATCGAAATCCTCCTTAAGTTTGAAGACAGACTCATATATCTTCTGGGTCTTGCCCTTAAGGGATCCATGGTAGCAATTCTGGCCATTGAGAACAGTCTCATCCAGCCTCAATGTGGCCTGGGCGACATCAGCGTTGATCAAGCCAAACTTGTAGTGGATTGTGAAAACAAGTTTCTCACCACCTTTGAACGCGAGTTGATCCTTGTTCAGATTGACAGGAAGGCACTTCTTATTATCGGCGGCGCCAAGTGTGACGCAGGCGACCAGGAGAGCCGCCACAGCCATGATTGAAAGTCTCGTGAGTCTCATCAGAAATCAGGGTTTTGATCGAACTCACTGTTCATTGCAGATTCCGTGCCCATTGACTCAGCCTGAGCTGTGAGGGAGTCCCCAGGCTCCACAAAACGCACCTGTTCGGACTTGAACAGCATGTCTATGTCGCACACCTCTCCATTACGATGCTTGGCTATGATGATCTGGGTGGTTTCCTTCCCATCCGGGGTCTCACCCAAGCCCACATAGTCAGGGCGGTGGATGAATATGACCATATCGGCATCCTGATCGATTGATCCCGACTCACGAAGGTCGGAAAGCTGGGGCTTTCCTGTGCCACCTGTCCTCTGGACAGCGTTTCTGGACAGCTGGGACAGGGC
This sequence comes from Bacteroidales bacterium, assembly GCA_017429885.1. Classification (GTDB taxonomy): domain Bacteria; phylum Bacteroidota; class Bacteroidia; order Bacteroidales; family UBA932; genus Cryptobacteroides. The sequence continues at coordinate 2,588 of JAFROA010000148.1, forward strand.
GATTATCGGGACATTCAACTCTTTTGCCGTTGCCTTGAGAGTCCTGGATATGGCCGCGACTTCCTGCTCACGGAGTCCACGGAGTTCCACTGGTCCCTGCATGAGCTGCAAGTAGTCCACGATCACCAGACGCACGTCCTTCGACTTAACAAGCCTCTTGACCTTGGTCCTGAACTCCATCAGGGGGATACTCGGTGTGTCGTCAATATACAGCGGAGCCTTTGACAGAGCGGCCAATCTGGTCTCAAGCTGCTGCCAATCCCAGGGATCCAATTTAGCTCCACCTTTCAGTTTATCAGCCGGCAGGCCTGACTCGGTGGTCATTAGCCTCATCACAAGCTGGAGAGCAGACATCTCAAGTGAGAATACAGCCACAGGCATGTTGTGATCGACCGCGGCATTCCTGGCGAGGTTAAGGGCGAAAGCAGTCTTTCCTACAGAAGGCCTCGCGGCCAAGATGATAAGGTCTGATTTCTGCCACCCGCGTGTGACCCTGTCCAAAGACGGAAAA
>JAFROA010000149.1 GCA_017429885.1 Bacteroidales bacterium
CCACTCCGAGTCTCTGCTTCCAGTCGTTGTCGGGCTTCATTTTGTAACGGATATTTTTGCAAAGATAGGCATTCCTTTTGTATCTTTGTCAGGATTATGCCTTATTAATTTATGGACAGCAGAAAATTCAGACAATGGAACCATCTGACCGCGGCGGCTGTGTTTCTCGTCTCCGCGTTCACATATCTCTCTACCATAGAGCCAACCGCTTCTTTCTGGGATTGCGGCGAGTTCATAGCCTCGTCATATAAGCTCGAGGTGGGTCACCCGCCAGGGAACCCCGTATTCCAGATCATAGCCAGATTCTTCTCCATGTTCGGAGGTGCGGCACATGCGGCCGTGATGGTCAATTGCATGAGCGCGCTTTGCTCTGCCTTGACTATTTTCTTCCTGTACCTGACTATAGTTTTTTTCACGAAAAGGCTGATCCTTCCAAAAAAGAATCCTGACGGAAGCGACGGGGACTATACCCTTGGCGAATCCATAGCCATTTTCGGAAGCGGCGCCGTGGGTGCGCTGGCATATTGCTTCTCCGATACTTTCTGGTTCTCTGCTGTCGAGGGCGAGGTCTACGCCATGTCCTCGCTGTTTACCGCTTTGGTTGTCTGGGCGATGACAAAATGGTACGAGGCCGAGGACCGCAGGTACGCCAACCGCTGGATTGTCTTGATCGCTTTCCTCTTCGGACTGTCGATCGGTGTCCACGTGCTCAACCTGCTTGCTCTTCCCACTATCGTTTTCATGTATTACTACAAGATCCGGGAAGACAAGCCCTACACCTTCTGGGAGTGCGTGAAGATACTGGCGCTGTCAGCGGTGATTATCGGGTTCATGTTCTTCATCATGATACCTTGGCTCCCCAAGATAGCGGCATATTTCGATTTGGTATTCGTCAACGGATTCGGACTTCCGTACAATTCAGGAGCCGCATTCTTCGTGCTGGCCCTTATCGGGCTTTGCTTCTGGGGGCTTTTCAAGACCCTGGAGAAGGGGAAGGTGTTCTGGAACACGGCTTTGCTGTGCGTCACGACCATCCTTATCGGATTCTCGATCTTCAGCGTGGTAGTCATTCGCTCATGCGCCAAGACCCCGACCAATGAGTATCAGCCAGATAACGCCTTCACATTGGTCAGGTATCTCTCCCGCGAGCAATACGGCACCGTCCCGCTAGTCTACGGACAGTATTTCGGTGCGCCGGCCGAGATCAAGTACGGCACTTATTGGGCTCCCATAAACGGGAAATACAAGAAAGCGATAAGCCCTCCTGAGCCAGTTTACGATCCATCGGGGAAGATGCTTTTTCCGAGGATGTATAGCAGTGACGAGAAGCACATTGATTTCTACAAGACCTACATGGACGGTAAAGGGATCACTGTTCCTGGAGCCGATTACAAGAAACCCACTTTTGGAACCAACCTCAAGTATTTCTTTGACTTCCAGCTCGGATGGATGTATTGGCGGTATTTCATGTGGAACTTCGTCGGACGCCAAAACGAGATCCACGCCCCTACTCCCGAGTTGTTCGCCGGCAACTGGGAAAGCGGTATAAAGCCTATTGACGAGATCCATCTCGGGAATCAGGAAAACGTCCCCACATGGCTCAAGGAGAACAAAGGCAAGAATCATTTGTTCTTCCTCCCGCTTCTTCTCGGAATACTTGGATTGCTGTTCCAATTTGACAAGGACAAGCGTGGATGCTGGCTGACATTCATCCTGTTTTTCATGACGGGTATCGCTGTCGTGATGTATCTGAACCAGGCTCCATTCCAAGTCCGTGAGAGGGATTATGCTTATGCCGGTTCCTTCTATGCGTTCACCTTCTGGATCGGCCTGGCTGTAGCCGCACTTTACTCATGGATTTCCGAAGCCATAAAGTCCAGGAACACCACCGCGGTAGCCGCCGTTGTCACTGCCGGTTGCCTTTGTGTCCCGGCACTCATGTGCGCCCAGGAGTGGGATGACCACGACAGAAGCAACCGTCGTACCGCCGTTGAGATCGCGTGGAACTACCTGAACTCTATCGGTCCTAATGGTATTCTTGTCACTCATGGCGACAATGACACCTTCCCTCTCTGGTATGCCCAGGAAGTCGAGGGTATCAGGAATGACGTGAGAATATGCAACACTTCCCTTCTCGGTACAGACTGGCACATTGACCAGATGAGGTACGCCATTAACAACGCCGCTCCTATTCCTCTCTCAATCGGTCAGGATCAGTATCTTTATGGAACCAACGACTGGGTTCTCATCCAAGATAACAGGAACCAAACCGTGAGCCTTTCTGAATGCATCAAAGTGTTCAAGCACCCAGACGCCAAAGTCATGACCCAGAATGGACGCAAATTGGACTACTGGGTGTCCAGGAAGATGGTGATGCCGGTGGATAAGGAGAATTGCCTCAAGTACGGCATTGTCAGTCCCAAGTTCGCGGACATGATCCCTGACTCCATAATCCTGGAGATGCCCAAAGGCAAGACCGGGCTCACCAAAGCAGAATTATTCATTCTGGATCTTCTCTCCAACTACAAGTGGGACAGGCCTCTCAACTTCCTTAATCAAGGTGGAGACCTTGAGGTCGGCATTAAGAATTACCTCATGTATGATGGTTTCTCATACAGGTTCACTCCGATTAAGAACAGTATCAAAGCCTTCGACTTGGGTGTTGTGGACACGGATGACCTATATCACAAACTCACTGAGACATTCAAGTTCGATGCTGTGGCTGGTGATGACTATCTCATTGATTACCAGAACATGTACACCTTCCTTGGGGTGATGTCTTTGCGCAATCTTTTCATCTCTTCCGCAAGCGCTTTCTTAAAGGAAGGAGAGAATGAGAGAGCCGAGCATGTGCTGGACATGTGCCGTAAGATCATGCGTCCAGACAGGTATCCGTACGACAACAGCCTTCTCGGGTGGTCTTCCAATGCCCTGTTCCCTATCGAGATGATGAAGTACTACTATATTCTCGGAAAGAAAGACAAGGCTAAGGAAGTCGCTATTGAGTTGGAGGAACAGGCCAAGGAGTCTATCGCCCTCTTCCTTGATTTCTACCCGGATTACAAGAATGAGTTCGAATACAACTGCCAGTTGATCTATTACATGGCCTCTGAAGCCAAGAGACAGGGTGACGATGAGTTCTCGAAGTATCTCGAGGACGACATCGCCAGCTTCCTCAACGAGAAGAGCAGATAGTTTTTTTATTTACGTGAACGGAGACGGGTCGAGCTCTCAACCAGAAGCTGGTCCCGGAAGATACGCCTCGCGGCCATGAAATCCAGAATGGCCGCGATAAGGGGAAGAATGGCGGTCCAACTGAATAAGACACCTTTCGCTGCTACCATATAATCAAACACAAGCCAACCCTGCAAGCCAAGCAGGACCAGAGCCGCCAGAACAGCTGTGCGCATCTGGAACACCCTCACTTTGAATGCCATCAACGAGATGAGCTGAAGCAGCCCAACCACGACAAGCAATATCAGGTAAGGTATGAAAGCAACATACTTGACCTCGTCCACGTGCGCTCCGCCAGTGCCGACAGTAAAAGATTTAACGCTGAAGAAAAGCGTCACGACCAATGCGGTCGCGATCACAAGATACAATGTCTGGATTCTTTGCCACATACCGCGAAAATAGCTAATTCCGGCGATTTTTGTTATATTTGAGGGATAAACATAATCAGTAACACCATGAGAATACCCGAATCCGAGCTTATAATCAACTCCGACCAATCTGCCTTCCACATTCACCTCCGTCCAGAGGAACTAGCTGATATTGTGATACTTGTGGGTGATCCAGGCAGAGTGGACATGATTGGTTATTATCTCTCCGACGTGGAGTTCCGCCATGCCAGCCGTGAGTTCGTGTCCATCACCGGAAGATATAACGGGAAACGCCTGACCGTCCTATCCACGGGCATCGGAACAGACAACTGTGACATAGTGATGACCGAGCTTGACGCCTTGGCTAACATTGATTTCACGACAAGGGAAATGAAGAAAAACCACAGGGAGTTGACAATATTGAGAATCGGCACCACAGGTGCCATCCAGGAGGACATCCCCATAGGATCTCCGATTTTCTCTCATTATTCGATAGGCTGCGACGGACTGCTCAACTGGTATGCGGACAGGGACAGAGTGACCGACAAAGACATGGAAGAAGCTTTCATGGAGCATACTGGTTGGGACAAGCATCTTCCCACACCATATTTCGCTAAAGCGAGTGAGGATCTTATAGAGAGATTTGAGGACTGCAGTGTCAAAGGAATGACAATCTCAGCCTCCGGTTTTTACGGGCCTCAAGGCAGAGTGGTCCGCTTAGGCTTGGCCATGCCTGATATGCTCGAGAAGTTCGAGTCTTTCCGTTATGGAGACTACAGGATCACGAATTTCGAGATGGAAGGTTCCGCGGTGGCCGGATTGGCAAGGCAGTTGGGACATAAAGCGGGCACAATTTGTTGCGCCATAGCTAACAGATATCTGAAGAGCAGCAACCCTGACTACAAGGCGATGGTCAAGTCACTCGCTGAGTTGTCACTTGAGAGGTTGACGAGGTAGGATATCGCTGTTGAATCTAGCCAACACATTCGACTCATAAGTCTTAGTGACTGGAATGGGAGGGATCAGGTCATTATCCAGATCCAGCTCATAACCATCCTTCTCCTTACGGAGGACCTTCACCTTGTCCATATTCACGATATACTTCCGATGGCATCTCACAAGGCTGCTCCCTTGGAAACTCTCCTCAACAGTCTTCATCTTGCTGCGGATCATGTACCGCTTCATATCTCCCGCGCTGTCAGTGTAACGGACGATGATGTAATTGTCGTCAGATTCAAGATAATACAGACTTGAGGCGCTCACGCAGAGCTTGAGGTTGCCGCTGTTGTCGAAAAGGGTGATCTTCTCGAGCCTCGAAGGGAGGACGTTCTCGTCCAGGACGACATTTCCATAATTCATCAGACGGATAGTCTGGTTCTTGTCTTGAAGGGCGAAATACATCCCCGCGAGGATGTCTGGGATTATCAAAGAGATTGTCCCGTAAAGAAGAGCGTTCCCGAGTGTTCGGGGAAACTGGTCCCATCCGATAGCGGTGATTGGCACCGTGATGAAAGAATATGCCAGGCAGATCACGACAACCTCTCCCACGCACCAAAGGACATATCCCACATACGTCATCGGGATCACATTCCTGGTCTTATACATCACGAAACGGCTCAAAGCCACAAGAGCTAGGGATCCGGTGGCGAAAAGGACCGTGAATACAAAGAACCTGGAGTTGCCGAGCGCCATCCAGCTGTTGTGAGAGAACGGCAGGCTCAGCAGGAGGAACACGATGGAGAAGAACGCCGCGAAAGTGACGGTGTAAATCAATTGGTATTTTCCCCTTAGATAATCCGGGAGCTTGGAAGTAATTGCCATAACTTTCCTTGAAGTCTACAAATATAGCATTTTTTCTGGACATCAGTATGTGACGCTTTCGCCACAAATACAGAGACTTCACCACACATGGATTATTATAGAGCGCTAAAACCGCTATTCGCCACAATTATTTTGATGCCGAGAGGAAGATTGGTATTTTCGCAGCGTATTAAATTAAACTGAAATTTATGAGAATAATCGGAACAGGAAGCGCGCTTCCCAAAAAGATAGTCACTAACGAGATGCTATCCGAGTTTCTCGACACCAGTGACGAGTGGATCACCACTCGCACCGGTATCACGAGCAGGCATGTCATCTCAGACGAGAGGCTCGAGGACTTGGGGGCGGAAGCGGCGATGAAGGCCCTGGATATGGCTGGGTTGGGTGTAGAGGATATCGATCTGTTTATCGTGTCCAATGTGGTCTCGGAACATATCACCCCTGGTATGAGCTGCGTCGTGGCTGAGATAATCGGATTGAACTGCCCGATGTTCGACATCAACTGCGCATGCCCCGGATTCATCTACGCCCTTGACATGGCGGAGGCATATTACAAGGCCGGAAAAGCCAAGAATGTCCTCATCGCTTGTATTGAGGAGCCTACAAGGATGACTAGCTGGCAGGACCGCTCCACCTGTGTCCTCTTCGGGGACGGTGCCGGAGCCGTTGTCCTGACAGCCGGAGACAACATTAAAGGCACGAAGCTCAAAGCCCAACCGGACACTGATAAGCTCTTTATGAGAAGGGTCCTCGAATCCACTCCTTATATCAACAAGGCAGAGAGCGACATTCCCCTTCAGATGCGTGGCCGAGAGGTGTTCAGATTCGCCGTGGAAGCCTGCACTCATGGTGTGAAGAGCCTTCTCGACGAGGTTGGTATCAAAAAGGAAGACGTGTCCTGGTTTATGGTTCACCAGGCCAACAAGAGAATCATTGACTCGATCATTGACTTCATGCAGGTTCCTGCTGACAGGTTACCTGTGAATATTCAAGATCATGGTAACTCATCTTCAGCCTCCTGCCCCATCCTGTTGGATGAATGCAACAGGAAAGGTATGTTCAAGGAAGGTGACATCATAGTACTCAGCGCTTTCGGAGCCGGTCTACTGTCCGGAGCCGCTGTACTCGAGTGGTAATCTCCACATTAATCGTTATATTTGCAATCTGTTTGAATACGAGATAATAAATAAAATCAGAATACATGGACAAAAGAGTAGTTATCACAGGTATGGGCGTTATCTCCCCCGTGGGAAATGACGTGACCACATTCTGGAAAAACCTTTGTGACGGTTACTGCGGTATCGAAGTGATCGAGAGCGAGGACACAGAGCAACTTCCGGTGAGGATCGCCGGAAAAGTCAAGGAGTTCCACGCCGAGGATTACGGAATGGACAAGCCATTCATCCGCAAGCAAGACTTGTTCACACAATTCGGCGTCGCGGCGGCTTACCAGGCTGTCAAGCAATCTGGCCTTATTTCCGATGGAGAAGGTAAGAATATCGATCCTTTCAGATTCGGCGTCTATTTCGGATCCGGGATAGGTGGGTTCGCAACCCAGTACAGGGAAATGGCCAAAATGATAGATGACCCTTCAGGGCAATGGATATCACCTCTTTTCATCCCTACGATGATTTCCAACATCGCCGCAGGTCAGATCGCCATTCTGAATCATGCCGAAGGCCCCTGTCTTGACATCGTGACAGCTTGCGCGACATCCACAAACGCCATGGGAGAGGCCTACAGGGCCATCAAGCACGGTTATGCCGACGCAATCATCACCGGTGGCAGCGAGAACGCCACTATCCCGATCGGCATCGCCGGATTCGCCAACCTCAAAGCTCTCTCAAGGTCAACTGATCCTAAATACGCCTCGCTTCCATTCAACG
>JAFROA010000150.1 GCA_017429885.1 Bacteroidales bacterium
GCGGACTGTGAAGGGAAAGCCGATGTGCAAGACGGTATCGGATATGCCGCCTACACTATGGATTCCCACAACTGCGAGCGTCTCGTCATCGAGAAGGACGGTAAGCTTATGGTCAAAAACGAAGGTGATGTCCAGGTGCGCGGTGGTGTGCCTTATTACCCCATATCATACCGAAGCATAACTCCTAAACGCGAGGAATGCACAAATCTGCTTGTCCCGGTTTGCCTGTCCTCATCACATATCGCATACGGTTCGATCAGGATGGAGCCCGTATTCCTGGAGCTTGGACAAGTCTCCGGCATGGCCGCGGCAATCGCCGGCAAGAAGCCTGTCCAGACAATAGACATCACTCCTATTCAGGAAAAGGTTGAATACGGAGACAACCCTAAATATAAATAAACGATCTTGCGAGTAAAATGAAAAGACCAGTATTATTATCCGCGCTAGCTATAGCTGCCCTGTTGATGTCCTGCGCCAGGAATGACACCAACACCGGGACAACAATAAAGGCTGACGTCTGCATCTACGGAGGCACCTCGGCGGCTGTAACCGCGGCCAGAGCGGCAGCGGAAGAAGGCCGTAAAGTGGTCGTTATATGCCCGGATGTGGTTCTAGGCGGAATGACGACAGGAGGGTTGGGAGCGACTGATATCGGCAACAAAATAGCCATTATCGGATTGGCCAGACAATTCTACCGCGACCTGGGCAGGTACTATGGCGTCGATGAGCAATGGACATTCGAGCCATCAGCGGCCCAGAGGATTCTTAATAGCTATATGAAAAACGAGAATATCTCTCTTTACACAGGCTATTACCTGACTTCCGTCGCAAAAAAAGGAACCAGGATCCAATCTATCACATGCGAAGGAAGCGATGGCATCAAAACAGTAAAAGCTCCTGTTTATATTGACGTGACGTATGAGGGCGACCTCATGGCCATGGCTGGCGTTAGCTACCATGTCGGACGTGAGGACTCGTCAGTATATGGCGAGAAATGGAATGGTTCCCATATGTCAGTATATCACCAATTTCCGGATGGAGTTGATCCTTTTGTGGAGAAGGGAAATCCTAAAAGCGGTCTTCTCTGGGGCATCCAGGATTGGAAGCTTAAGGAGGAGGGCAAAGGTGACAATTATGTACAAGCTTATAATTACCGTATCTGCATGTCGAAGGATAAGGACAATCAGATACCCATCACCCGCCCGGCTGATTATGACCCGTCGAAATATGAATTGCTTGTGAGGGTATTTGAGGCTGACCCTGATCCACGCGTCAATAACTACTTCATTTGGTCCTTGATGCCTAATAACAAGACAGACATCAATAACCGCGGAGCTTTCTCCACAGACATGATCGGAATGAATCATGACTATGCGGAAGCCACATGGGAAAGGCGTAAGGAGATTATTGAGGCTCACAAGAGTTACACCCTTGGACTCATGTATTTCTACGCCACCGACCCGAGGGTGCCGAAAGTGCTTCAGGATTGGGTCAAAGAATGGGGTTATGCCAAAGATGAGTATCCCGCGACAGGAAACTGGACCCACCAGCTTTATATCCGCGAGGCGCGCAGGATGATCGGAGAATATGTCGCCACCCAAGCGGACTGTGAAGGAAAGGCAGATGTGACAGACGGTATCGGCTACGCGGCCTACCAGATGGACTCGCACAATTGCGAACGCGTTGTGATTGAGAAAGATGGAAAGCTGATGGTGAAAAATGAAGGCGATGTCGAAATAAATGGTGGCGTTCCTTACTACCCTATCTCATATCGCAGTCTGACACCAAAGCGGGAGGAATGCACCAACCTTCTGGTTCCAGTATGCCTTTCAGCCAGTCATATAGCTTATGGATCTATCCGTATGGAGCCCGTATTCCTTGAACTCGGTCAAGTCTGTGGATTAGCCGCGTCAATCGCCGGAAAGAATGACGTGCAAACCATTGATATCAAACCGATCCAGGAGAAAGTCGGATACCCGACAAAACAATGAGACGGCGTTTATTCATTAAACAGGCAAGTGCCGCGGCGATCGCCGCGGCACTTGCACTAATAGTCTTGAAGAATAGTTGATATTCTGGCAAGTTCCTCTCTGTCAGCGTCTGTGACGGTTGCAGACTCTTTCAAAGCTTTCTCCATAAGTAATCTGATAAAGGTCCTTACCCCCTATCTCCGACTGCCATATGATAATAATTATGGCTATTTTTGTATTACACGATTAATGATACAAAAGTTATGAGAAGACTTCCTCTCCTGCTCCTGGCTATTTATTCTTTCCTTACTCCGAACCTGACTGCTAAAGATTTCACATCCAAGAAGCAATCGAAGGATTGGCTTATTGACGGGAGTGCCTTCGTCTCAAAGGTCGAACAGTCTTCCGACGGGAAAGACATCACTCTCACCAACGGCCTGGTCAGCAGGGTGTTCCGGATGACTCCCAACCTCGCGACCACGAATATCTACAACAACATGACCGGCGAGTCTATGGTACGCACCGCATGCCCGGAAGGAACCGTGACGATCAACGGGAAAGATTACTCCCTCGGAGGTCTTGAAGGCATCGAGGAATATGCCTACTTGAGAAACGAGTGGCTCGATGGGTTCACCGCCATCCCGAACTCATTCAAAGTCACCGGCTTCCGTGTGGAAGAGCTGAAGAAAAGGATGGAGTGGAACCGCAAACGCTGGGCGCTTGTCAAAGGCTGGAACCCAAAAGGCAAAGAGCTGATATTCACTCTTGAAGGCCCCGAAGAGTTGAAAGGAGTCAAGGTAGAGCTCCACTATGAGATTTACGACGGAGCGCCGATTATAGGCAAATGGCTGGACGTGTTCAATGAGAGCGAAGCCCCGATTAATCTGGACAAATTCACCCTCGAGGAGCTTGCCATCGTTGAATATGAGACCAATGTCGATCATATCCCCGCATCGCCAGATGAGAGGAAAATCCATGTTGAGAGCGACTTCGCCCAGGTTTCCTGCGGCACCACATATTGGGAGACTGATCCCCGCTACACGACCCAGGTCAACTATAGCCTCAACACTCCATGCTTGCTCATCTCAAGACTACCCTACGGCCCTGACGAGACCATCGTCCCCGGCGGGTCTTTCGAATCCTACCGCAACTGGCTGATGCCTTACGACAGCGAAGACAGGGAAAGGAAAGGCTTGGCACTCAAGCGTTTCCGCACCACGCTCGCCCCTTGGACCACTGAAAACCCCATATTCCTTCACTGCACCACGACCACGCCCGAAGAGCTGAAAATCGCCATCGACCAATGCGCCGAGACGGGCTACGAGATGGTGATCCTGAGCTTCGGCTCCGGGCTCAACATGGAGGATGAGAGCGAGGAGAACATCGCCAAATTCAAGGAATATGTTGACTATGCCCACTCAAAGGGCCTTGAGATCGGCGGCTACTCCCTGCTGGCGAGCCGCTGGATCAGCGACGACGTGGACATCATCAACCCTGAGACCGGGAAGCGGGGCGGCATGACGTTCGGCAGTTCCCCGTGTTTGTCAAGCGAGTGGGGGCATGAATATTTCCGGAAGATCAAGTCTTTCTTCGAGAGAACCGGGATGGACTTTTTCGAGCATGACGGCTCCTATTCAGGAGACCCCTGCGCCTCCACTTCCCACGCCTTCCACAAAGGCCTCGAGGACTCCCAATGGAAGCAGAGAAAGATGCTTGAGGACCTCTACAGGTGGATGAGGGCCAAGGATATATACACCAACGTCCCTGACGACGGTACCCTGCTGATCGGCTCCACCAAGGGTTTCATCGGCTACCGTGAGGTAAACTGGTCGTTACCCAGGGCGAGGCAGATTATCCTCGGGAGACAGAACATCTATGACGGCACCTGGAAAAAAGTCCCCACGGCGAGCTGGACCTTCACTCCCCTGGTACAATACCAAGGTGGCGGTGACGCTGCGACCTTGGAGCCTTTGGACGAGCATCTAGACGCGTACAAGGCCCACATGATCCAGAACTACGGGTCTGGAGTCCAGTCCTGCTACCGCGGATTCCGTCTCTACGACACTGAGAGGACAAAAGAGGCCGTGATTGAGGTCATCAATTGGTATAAAGCCCACCGGGACATCCTCTGCAGCGACCTCATTCACCTTCGCCGGCCCGACGGGCGTGACTGGGACGGGATCATGCATGTCAATCCAAGCCTTGAGGAAAAGGGCTTCGCGATGCTGTACAACCCCACCGGGGAGGACATCACCCGCACAATCAGTCTTCCTCTCTACTACACCGGACTCAGCAAAAAGGCGAGAATCTCCGAGCGGGGCGGCAAGCCTTATAAGGTCCGCCTCGACAGGGAATATAACGCCGAGATCACAGTCACCATCCCCGCCAACGGCTACACCTGGCTAGTGATTAAGTAGTTGACCTTTAATGTTTTCCATATGGCCACGAAACACGTATCCCGCTCTCTTTTATCGATAGCTTTCACCGCCGTTCTTTTCACGGCTTGCGGCGAGGTCTCCGCTCCGGAGCCTTACGGGCCACTGCCCACTCCCCAGCAGGTTGAATGGCAGAAAATGGAGATGAATTTCCTGGTGTGTTTCGGGCCGAACACATTCACCGGAATGGAATGGGGTCTCGGCACTGAGGCGGAGGATATATTCAATCCCTCTGATCTTGATTGCGGCCAGTGGACATCCATCGCCAAGGATGCCGGATTCAAGGGCCTGATCATAGTCGCTAAACATCACGACGGGTTCTGCCTCTGGCCCAACCCTGAAAGCACCCACACGGTGGTCCGGAGCCCCTGGAAAGACGGCAAGGGGGATGTGCTGAAGGAACTCTCTGATGCCTGCGCCGCTGAAGGACTTAAGTTCGGGGTATATATATCCCCATGGGACAGGAACGACCCCCATTACGGCACGCCTGAGTATAACGACGTCTATGTCAAGACTTTGGAAAGCGCGCTGGACGGCCGCTACGGAGAGGTGTTCGAGGAATGGTTCGACGGGGCTTGCGGCGAAGGACCGAACGGCAAAAGGCAGGTTTATGACTGGCCGCGGTTCCACGAGACTGTCTTGAAGTATCAGCCTAAAGCTGTGATGTTCAGCGATGTAGGGCCAGGCTGCCGTTGGGTCGGTAACGAGAGCGGAATCGCTGGAAGGACAAACTGGAGCGCCTTCTCTCCAGAGGGCTTCACGGCTGGTGCGGGAGCGCCTCCAACAGACACCCTACAGACCGGCAATGTCCACGGAAACGCCTGGGTACCAGCGGAAACCGATGTCCCTCTCCGTCCCGGATGGTTCTGGAGGGAGAGTGAGAATGACAAGGTCAAATCCCTGAGGGATCTTGTGAATATCTATTACACCAGCGTCGGGCGCAATTCCATCCTGCTTCTCGGAATAGCTCCGGACGTCACGGGGCACATCCACCCCGCGGACTCCGCCCGGTTACTGGAATTCGGTGCCGCCTTGAAGGAAATATTCAAGAACGACCTCGCCAAAGGGGCCAAGGTCAAGGCGTCATCCACTCGTGGCCGGGACTTCGGGGCGGGGAATATAGTTGACGGGGAATATGACTCCTACTGGGCAGCACCGGACGGTGTGACTGAGGCCACTCTGACTTTCGACCTCGGGACTTCTAAGACTTTCAACAGGGTTCTCCTTCAGGAATATATTCCCTTAGGACAAAGGGTTAAGGCATTCACCATCGAGGCCTTGTCTCCTTCCGGCGAATGGGAGGAGATCGCCTCGGAGACCACCATCGGCTTCAAGAGGATAGTCCCCGTGGAAACCATCACCACCTCAAAGGTCAGGGTCAGCGTCTCCTCCTACGCCCAGATCGGAAGAGC
>JAFROA010000151.1 GCA_017429885.1 Bacteroidales bacterium
CCAACACGATCAACTCTCTTGGGGAATACTACTGCCAATACCCTCCCATCTGGACAGGCATAGGGCAATATGCCTGGGAAAACCTTGACGCCCAGATAGATGACATTCTTAAAGTGAGTCCTGAAGCCCGTATCGTGTGCATGATAGACCTTAACACACCCTACTGGGCCACAAGGAGGTTTTCCGGAGACAGCTATGATTTCATCTCCAGCTTCGCCTGCGACGGCAAGTGGTTCGAGGAGACTGAGAGATGGCTGGAAGACTTCGTCGCTTACGCCGAGAGCAAATACGGTGACAAGATCTTCGCCTACGTTATCTCCGGCGGGTGCACCTCTGAATGGTATGAATACAAGAGAGGGTACTCCAGTCCATTGAAAGACAAGACATTCGGTGAATGGCTCATGGCTCGGGGAAAACAACCGGCGGAATCGGCGCCAACTCTCCGAGATCTCCATAAGGCGGCATTCGAGAATAAAGTCTATGATCCTGCTACCGAGAGGGACAAGATAGACTACTGGACATTCCACGGTGATGTGATAGCCGACGCCGTGCTGCGTTACGCGGCAAAGGCGAGATCTGTCATCCCCGCCGGAAAACAGATCGGAGCGTTTTTCGGCTACTACCTTGTCAGCGATCGCCATACGGTGAGTTTCGGCCATATGGGATATGAGAAGGTACTGTCCAGCAAGGACTTGGACTTCTTCATCGCGCCAGCGTCATATTCGAGCAGGGCTATGGGAGATGGCAGCGGGTCGCAGACTCTTTTCGGTACCGCCATGCTCAATGGGAAGAGACTCTTCCATGAGATCGACCACCGGCCACACGGGTATTTCATGGGTGGTTCCGCATACTATGATTCCACAGAGGACATAGCCGGCAATCTACGGGAAGCCTGCTTCGCCATAATCAACCACGCCGACATGTGGTGGTTCGACATGTGGGAACATTTTTACGATGACCCTTCGCTCCGGGAGGCGATAGGAAAGGCCCATGAGGTTTTCGAGCGCTTCAAGAATGACAATTCCGCTTCCGTGTCCGAGGTCTTGTTCCTGGCCGATCCTGAAAGCATGAATGGGATGAATGACGAGACGCCCTTCCCTTGGTCACTCTGCGAGCCGTTCAGGAACGCTCTCGGCAAGATGGGAATGCCGATCGACTGCTATTCCCTGTCCGACGTTCCGATACTGGACTTGTCTCAATACAAAGTGATAGCGCTCCCGGCCACCATGACCATCACCAAGGAGAAAGAGTCTTTGCTGAAAGAATATATCTGCAAAGACGACAGGACGGTCATCTGGTGCTATGCCCCAGGACTGAGTGACGGGAAGTCTCTGGATATCAACAGAGTAAAGAAATGGGCAGGCGTACAGTTCGGATCCCCTGGAGTGAGTGTCACGAAAATGGGGAATTGGACGGCGGTGTATGCCAAGGATCCTTCGGAGTACTCAAGTGAAGTCTTAAGGAAACTCTGCCTGGAGGCCGGTGCCCACGAGTATATTGAAGACACGATCCCGGTATTCGCCAATGAGAGACTCATTTGCGTACATTGCAAAGATGGAGGAAAGAAAACAGTTAACCTTAGAGGCAAGGCAAAAAGGGTTGTCGATCTGTTCACCGGCAAGACAGTAGCCAAAAACACCTCGAAATTCACACTCGAGTTCAATTCCCCTGACACCAGGTTATTCTGTATTGAATAAACTATTCTTTTGGTAGATTATTTTTTCAAAAAGGATTAATCACCCTAAACTCGCGGTTGCAAATCCCGAAAATCTTTACTAATTTGCGAAAGATAATCGGCGCAATTGAGTCAGTCCTATCATAACGTATCTTCCTACCAAGGCTATTATCCTCTCGATGGGGGGGGGTATAACTTATTGCATATCAACATATTACATAACGAATGAGCCAAAAAGACCCACTTTTTAGGCTCATTCGTGTTTTTTGGGAAAAACCACAACACATAACTAATGAAACCACATTTCTCTTTATCATTAATCATCGCGATTTGCGCTATCATGATGGCCTGCTCCGGAACCAGGAATGTCCCGGATGGTGACAGTCGCTACCAGTCATTTGCTCCGGACGGCATACCCTTCAAGGTTGCTGACACCGAATGGAAAGTGGACAAGAGAGGCCATCACCGGGCAGTGGTGACCGTAAGCGAGGCCAACGCTGAAGGTGTGGTCGCCCAGCTGCCGTGGAGACGTCCGGACCTGAGGATCGACACAAAGAAAATCATTGTCACCGACGCTGATGACAACGAGATCAAGGATGTGCTCGTCACCAAGATGACCTCGGAGGAGGGCGAGATAATCTTCAAGCCTTCCGCTGGTGCCGGCACATACTACATCTATTATTTGCCTTATAATTGGCGCCCCAGGAGTGGAGACGCCAGATATGGCAAACCTTGGAACGATTATCTTCCACCAGAATACGATACGGACAAGGCCTGGTCCGAAAAAATGGTTGGTGTGAAAAATGAACTTCCAAAAGCGACCGTGAATTGCTTTGAGAGTGTTTCCCGTTTCAACTTCTGGAGCCCTATGGGTTTGATTGCCACGGCGGACGAGATGGACGCTGTAAAGAACGCCGTGGGTAAAGAGATGGTTATTTTTCCTGAGGACCGGGCCTTCCCTATCCAGTTGACTTACCAGATTCCCGCGAGATGGGCCAAAGGACCGAAGACGGTTTTCAAAGGCGCGGCCGACAAGAATGAGTATTACGCATGGCAATTCGGTGTCTGGGCGGCGAAGAAGGAACTCAAGAATGTCAAAGTCGCTTTCTCAGAACTCAAGAACGGCAGTGCCACGATCGGGACGGATGCCATGACATGCTTCAACCAGGAGGGAACAAACTGGGATGGCAAGCATCTGGATTTCACCATCAACGTGCCCAAAGATAAGGTGCAGGCTCTCTGGTGCGGAGTCCAGATTCCTGAGGACGCCAAGTCTGGGACCTATAAGGGACAGGCGGTTATCTCAGCGGAAGGCGTTGAGCCTCAGGCAATACCGATTGAGATTAAAGTGTCGTCCAAGGTCCTGGCGGACAAGGGGGACTCAGAGACCTGGAGACACGCCAGACTACGCTGGCTCAACTCAACCATAGCGTTGGACAATGAGCCTGTCGCCCCGTTCAAGGAAATGACTGTGGACGGGAATAAAGTCGAGGCGACCGGCAAAGTCATCGAGGTCGGAGCCAACGGTATGGTCGGAAAAATCGAGATCAATGGCAAGGAAGTGTTCGAGAAGCCGCAGACCCTGATTGTCTCCACGAACAGTGGCGACGTGGTCTTCAACGCCGACAATGTCAAGATCACCAAGGACGCGGCCGGTCTCGTGACATGGAAAGCCTCCTCGGATCAGAAAGGGATCAAGTTTGACCTTGCCGGGAACATGGAGTTTGACGGCCACATGCATTTCGACATCAATGTATCTTCAGACAAAGAAATTGAAGCCAAGGATGTGAGGCTTGTCTCCACCTACAGCGCCTACTCTTCCGAGTATCTCCTCGGTATTGGTTATGGTGGTGGCAAGGGTGGTGGATACCGTCCTGTCAACTACACCTACAAATGGGACGGGTCTTTCGACAGCTATTGGATCGGCGGCGTGAAAGCCGGTCTCCACACCGAGTTCAGGGGCGGCACCTACCACGGACCGCTTATCTGGGACTATAAACCCGAGCCTACCCCTGTCTGGAGCAACAACCACCTGGGGACCGTGACTGTCAGCGGAGCGAAGGGCAAACCAGCCACAGTTATCGCCTCGACAGGCAAGAGGACTATCGGCAAGGAGCCCATGAACTATGAGTTCAATCTCCTGATCACCCCGGTCAAGGATCTTAATCCTTCCAAACACTTCTCTGAGAAGTATTACCACTCCAATCCCTCCGGTTTTGACAAGGCGGCTGAGGACGGGGCCAACATATCCAACATCCACCACGCCACCAACCTCAACCCGTACATCAATTATCCCTACATAATCAGGGACTCCCTGATCATGCACATCAAGCACCAGCATGAGAACGGCAGGAAGGTCAAACTGTACTACACCATCCGCGAGCTCACGACCCACTGCGATGAGGTCTACGCGTTCCATAGCCTCAACCATGAGATATTCCTCGAGGGTGTAGGTTACGGCCTGCCTTGGGATTGCGAGCACCTGATCGACGATTACAAGCCGGCATGGTACACCTCTCTCGACCATTTCCGGCCGAATGACTCCGACGCGGCTCTGGTCCTTACGCCTAACTCAAGGTTTATCAACTACTTCCTGGAGGGACTCCGCTGGATGGAAGAGAACTACGACCTGGACGGTATCTACATGGATGACGTGTCCTTCGACAGGACAACAGTCAAGAGAATCCGCAAGATTCTGGAGAAATATCACGACGGTGCCCTCATCGATCTCCACTCAAATACCGGATACTCGCAGGGTCCGGCCAACCAGTACACCGAGTTCTTCCCTTATATGGATCGCCTGTGGTTCGGTGAGAGCTATAAGTACAATGAGATGACACCTGACCAATGGCTTGTCACCTTCTCAGGAATCCCGTTCGGCGTGATGAGCGAGATGCTGCAGGATGGCGGAAACAGGTTCTTGGGGATGGTGTACGGCACCACGGCGAGACACTCATACGCCAAAGGCGAGAAATCACCTGTCCCTGTCTGGAACCTCTGGGACAAGTTCGGGATCAAGGACGCGAAGATGCTTGGCTACTGGGATCCTGACTGTCCTGTCTCCACCTCGGATCCGGATGTCAAGGCCACGGCTTATGTAAAGGACGGCAAGACCCTGGTCTCTATCGGCAACTTCGCCGGCAAAGACAAGACCATAAAGCTGACAATCAATTGGAAAGCCATAGGCATAGATCCCGCTAAGGCTAAGATTACCGCCCCGGAGATCATGAACTTCCAGGATGAGACTTCCTTCAAGGCCGGTCAACCCATCCCGGTCAAGAGCAAGGAAGGTTGGCTGATCGTAATCTCACAATAATATATACTCACCATTTATCAACTATTAATCAATCACTTATGTTAAAATCGCCTAGTTTGAGAAGTATCGCGGTAGCGATCTTCCTATGTCTGATGCAGATAGCATTCGCTCAGACAAAGGTGACCGTTAACGGTACCGTGAAAGATGCCAAAGGACAACCCGTTGTGGGAGCGTTTGTCCTTGAGAAAGGCACCTTGAACGGAGCCGTTACAGACGCTGACGGAAAGTGGTCATTATCAGTTCCCGCTGGCGCCGTGGTCACAATCGAGAACCTCGGCTACACCACTGTTGAGTTCAAGGCGGACAAGGCCGGAACGCACGACCTCACGATGGAGGAGGATGTGCTCGCGCTCGACGATGTCTTGGTCGTGGGTTATTCATCAGCGACTAAGAGAGACCTTATCTCCTCAGTCTCTACGGTCAAAACCCAGCAGATTTCCAACCTACCGGTTGTGAACATCTCGCAAGGTCTCGCCGGCCGTTCCCCTGGACTTATCGTCCAGCAGAGCGGTGGTGGTATCAACGTCAACCCGTCCATCAGCATCCGAGGCGGTGGAGAGCCGTTGTACGTTATCGATGGAGCCATCAGGTCTAAGACGGACTTTGTCAGCCTCTCCCCTGAGGACATCGAGCAGATGAACATCCTGAAGGACGCTTCAGCGACCGCCGTTTACGGTTCACGAGCCGCTAACGGTATCATCCAGATTGTCACAAGAAGAGGAACTCAAGGCAAGGTCGCCGTCGACTACGACTTCAACCAGTCATTCGCCCAGCCCGCTTTCTGGCCCGATGTCGAGCCGACATGGAAGCGCTACGAGTTCGCCAACCAGGGGTATTCGAACGACGGTCTTGAGCCCGCATATTCCAAGGAGGTCATTGAGCTTGCCAAGCAGGGAATGGATTCACAGAGACGCCCTATGGACTCTCAACGCGATCTGATCATCAGGGATTGGGTTCCTCAGACCAAGCACACCGTCAGGGTTTCCGGAGGTAACGATGTCATGCGCACCTATGCGTCCTTCTCCAACACTGACCAGAAATCAATGCTGAAGAACGCTGACCACCGTTTCTACCGCTCCACCATCCGTCTCGCCGAGACAGTTAACCTCAAGAAGTTCGGAGTCCAGATAAACGCCACCGTTGACGGATACACCCAGTCCACTCACGAACCGAGGGGAACCCAGTACGGAGGCCCTGGCTCATCCTTCTCAGGTCTTGCCCGAGGTGATGAAGGCGTGATATTCAACGCCCACGGACTTCCCTGGTGGAATGGTAACTACAACCACTACGCCCAGACGACCATGGATGCCGGTTACTCCAAGTGGAGCACCAATGTCATTAACGCAAAGGGAGAGATAGTCTGGAGTGTGCCGTGGGTCAAGGGACTCAAGGCCCGCGTTTCCTCCAACTACCGCTACTATTTCTACAATCATAAACTCTGGCAGAAGAATGCCGCCGAGTACGAATGGGATTCCACCCAGCCGATCTACGCCGGCCAGCCTCAGCTGACTCTCACCAACGACAAGAACATCGGCTACACCCACCAGGCGTTCCTGGAGTATGCCAACCAGTTCGGCAAGCATTCCATCTCCGCTGTCGGTGGTTACGAGCAGTACTACGAGACAGGATACGACTATTATCTGGCCAGGACCAACTATGAGTTCCAGGTCGACCAGATCAGCGTGGGTCCCGCCAGCACCCAGACCAACGGAGGAAGCGAGTCCGAACTCGGACGCGCCGCCTGGATCGGCCAGGCCCGTTACAACTACGCCAACAAGTATTACCTCGAGGGCAGTATGCGTTATGACGGTTCCGACTATTTCGCCCCAGGCAAGAGATGGGGACTGTTCGTCGGAGGATCTGTGGGCTGGGTCGTCACAGCTGAGCCATGGATGAAGAGCCTTGTGGACAACAACGTCCTCAACATGTTGAAACTCAGAGGTTCCTATGGCCAGACCGGTTTGGACTCCAGCGCGGGCCGATTCGCCTACATGCAGTCCTACACCCTGAGCGCGACTTCCTATGTCGTAGACGGAGAGTTCGCCTCCGGTTTCAGCGAGGGTGCCCTGCCTTCTCCTGACCTTACTTGGTACACCACCAACCAGACCGACATCGGTTTTGACTTCTCATCCTTGTCCAACAGGCTCTACGGCTCATTCGACTACTTCTTCTACAAGACCTTCGGCTACCTTATGGCTCCTACAGGACAGAGCTATCTGAACCAGGTCATGGGTATCTCCATGCCGAAAGTCAAGTCCGAGTCCGAGTTCCGTCGCGAGGGTATCGAGATCCAGCTGGGCTGGAGGGACAATGTCGGCGATTTCAGCTATGACATCGCGGCCAACATGACCTATTTCGACCAGCTCTGGGCTTATAACCAAAGTGAGGCCGAGTCCTCCTACATGAACCCCTACACCCGCACACAGCAGCAGAGGGGTTATTACGGCAACCGCTACCATTGCCTCGGTTTCTACACCAGCGAGCAAGACGTGTTCAACAGCGTCGGATATCTCAGCTCGATGAACACCGGAAACCTGGCGCCCGGCGACCTCAAGTACGAGGACACCAACGGTGACGGGCAGATCACCTCTGCCGACTACCGCAGACTCGGAAAAACCAGCGTCCCGCGCGCGCAGTACGGACTCAGCATCAATCTCGGTTGGAGAGGATTCTATTTCAGCACATTGATCCAAGGTGCGACCAACTACAATCTGGGACTGAACGGAACGAACTATACCAATTCCATGCAGACCAGCCAGGTTGGAGACCTTTCCGTCATCTTCCCTTACCAGGAGAACACTTGGAGCCCTTCGAACACCAACGCCGCTTACCCGAGGCTCACATCCAACACGAACCTCAACAACAATAACAACTTCATCGACAGCGACTTCTGGCTCATCGACTGTGCGTACATCCGCATGAAGGACTTCCAGTTCGGATATGACTTCAAGTACTCCGCCCTCAAGAAATACGACTGGCTCTCAAGGCTGAGGGTTGGTATTTCCGGGCAGAACATCCTCACATGGTCCAATTCCCAGATTTACGGACTCGACCCCGAAGCCGGTTCATCCCAGAACTACAACTACCCGGTCGACAGGACTCTTGCTTTAACTGTTAACATTGGATTCTAAAAGCGACATGAATATGAAAAAGAGTATATTATTCAGTCTGTTGGGAATCGGTCTACTGTTCCTCGCACCCTCGTGCCGCGACACCCTCGACACCCATCCTACCGACTTCTTCGACGAGGAGACCGTATGGGGTTCATACAGCACGGCGAACGCCTTTGTGAACGCCACTTACTATTCCGTCCTTAACGGTTTGTGGGGCGGCAGCGGAACCGCGGTGACTTGGGAATCCAGGACCCCCAACTCCGTCGAGGCCGACCAGGTCACAAGACCTTCGGACCGTTGGGCGCTGGAAATCTATGATCGCACTAACGATCTTGGCGCCAACCAGGCCTCGAGACTCCGCAGATGCAACCTTATCATAGAGAAAGCCTCCAACTCTGAGAACCTCTCGAGTGAGGAGAAGACCCTAATCGTGGCAGAAGGAAAGTTCCTCCGCGCCATGGTGTTCTTCGACCAGGCCCGCAAGATGGGACGTTTCCTTCCCATCAAGCAAGTCTTCTCACAGGAAGACACCTTGGTAGTCAAAGACTTGCATATGACATCCTCTGTCAAGGAAAGCTACGATATAGTCATAGCCGACTTTGAAGACGCAATTGCCGGCCTGCCCAAGACATCTTCCACCGGAAGGGCCAACAAGTACGCCGCCGAGGTTCTGCTCAGTTCAGCCTGCCTCC
>JAFROA010000152.1 GCA_017429885.1 Bacteroidales bacterium
AGTTTCTTTGATGAGGAGTTCGAGCATTATAAAATAAGCCATTAGATTTATCTCTAGTTTTAGATTATTTTTGCTATTATTGCATTAGTGCTTTTATCACTAATATATGCGAGTTAGGAGTTCCATAGTTTTATCGTGTTTGCTGTTTACAATCCCATTGTCGTTGCCAGCCCAGCGCCCGATGACACTTGAGGAGGCGATCGGCACGGCAAGGTCGCAGTCGGTGGCTGCCCTGCAAGCGAAACACGCCTTCGTCTCGACCTACTGGGCTTACAGGTCCTACCAGGCCAGCCGGCTTCCCTCGCTCAACCTTTACGGCAACCTGATGAACTTCGACCGCTCCCTGACCCTGTTGCAGAGCTATGAGGACGGAACGTTCCGTTACGCCAACTCCTACAACCTTCAGAACAGCATCGGCCTGTCCGTCGCGCAGAACGTGACCTTTACCGGCGGCCGCCTTTCGGTTTACTCGGATCTCCGTCGTATAGACCAATACGGGGCTTTCAAGAACCTGACCTGGTACTCGCAGCCGATAACGGTCAGTTACACCCAGCCCCTTTTCGCGTATAACCAGTTCAAGTGGGACAAACTGATCGAGCCCAAGGAATATGAGAGGGGCAGGCGACAGTACATCGAGTCCATGGAGGACGTGACCATCGCCGCCGCCAAGGCCTGGTTCGACCTTGTCGCCGCCACCAGGAACCACGACGCCTCGGTCTCCAATTTCTCCAACACCGTGAAGATGCGTTCAGTGGCGGGTGAGAGGCTGAAGCTCGGCACCGTCACCCGGGACGAGTATCTCCAGCTTGAGCTCCGAGCGCTCAACGACAGCATCGCAATGGGCGAGAACCTGGTCAAGGTGAGGGAGGCCCAGATGGCCCTCAATTCCATCCTCGGCTATGACGAGTCGGTGGAAGTCTTACCAGTCATCGACGACGCCCTTCCGGAGATCCTTATGGACTATGACATGGTCCTGGATAAGGCGCTTAAGAACTCGACCTTCAACCTCGAGAATCAGATCGAGGAGCTTGGTGCCGCATCCGCCGTCGCAAAGGCCAAGGCCGACAGGGGGATATCGATGAGCCTTAACGCCCGCTTCGGCCTCTCCCAGTCCGGGGCTGGATTGCCGGACGTGTACCGGGACCTCCTTAACCAGGAGGTGGTCGGACTGACTTTCAGCGTGCCGATCTTCGACTGGGGGCTTGGCAAGGGCAAGGTCCAAAAGGCGAAGGCCGCCGAGGAGGTGGTGAAGGCCCAGAACCTTCAGGAAGAGAATGACTTCCGTCGGAAGATATTCACCGCGGTGGGGCAGTTCAACAACCAGCGCCAGCAGTGTGTCGCCAGCAAGCGTGCGATGGAGATCGCCACGGAAAGATATACCTTAATGATGGACAAGTTCAGGAACGGTAACGCCACCGTGACCGACCTCACGAACGCCCAGAACGACTCGGACTCAGCCCTCTCCAAATATATCGGGGACCTGTCAAACTACTGGAGCTATTACTACACCCTGAGGAAACTCACCCTTTATGACTTCCTCACAGGGCGTGACATAGATATCGAAGTCAAGGAAATGGTTGAATGACTATGAGATCAAGAATACTCACGATATGCGCTTTCACGGTGGCCCTGACGCTTACATCGTGCGGCGGCAAAAAGACCTCGGAAGAGGGGAAGGACGGCAAGTTGCAGTACTCGCCCCAAGTCAATGAGGTCGAGGTGATAACCCTGGAGCGGACCGATTTCGCCAGGCAACTGCTTTCCAACGGCAAACTTGCCGCCTCGAGGAAGAGCGCCCTCATGTTCGGTACTACAGGCAAGATAGCCTCGATCTCTGCCAGGAACGGAGGCCATGTCAATGCCGGGGCTGTTATCGCGACCCTTGACAGGCCGGATCTCAGGCTGGCGCTTGAGTCAGCGGACATCGCCCTTAAGAAGGCTGAGATCGACATGTACGACTTTCTCGCTGGCCAGGGTTATTCCGCCCGTGACACCACATCCGTGCCTAAAGACCTGTTGGCCACCGCCCGGATGAGGTCGGGTTATTCCTCGGCGCTGAACAGTCTGTCCAAAGCGCGTTACGACATAGCCGGGACAGTATTGAGAGCCCCGTTCGGCGGGCGTGTGGCTGATGTGAAACTCCGCCGTCATGACCAGTATTCCGGATCGGATCCTTTCTGTGCGGTAATAGACGACAGGACCTTTGACGTGGATTTCACGGTCATGGAGTCGGAATATTCCTTCCTTTCCATCGGCCTGCCTGTCAAGATCAGGCCTTTCGCTGAC
>JAFROA010000153.1 GCA_017429885.1 Bacteroidales bacterium
CAGATGAAACCGCCCTGGTAGTTAGGATACTTGCGGATGATGTCCCAATACTCCTTGAAATTACCCATGGAGTTACCCATCGCATGGGCATACTCACACTGGATCAGAGGCTTGGCAGGATTGCTCTCGCAGTACTTGACGCACCACTCCGGGGAACGGTACATCGGGCAGATGATTTCGGTGTTGTAATCATCGTCAGCCCTCTCGTACTGCACCGGTCTGGTGGGGTCATAGGCCTTGATCCAGTCGTAACTGGCCATGAAGTTCGGGCCGTTTCCAGCCTCGTTGCCAAGGCTCCAGACAATCACGGAAGGATGGTTGATGTCCCTGAGGACCATCCTGCGATCCCTGACCAGATGGGCGGCCTTGAAATCCTCCCTCTTGGCGAGAGTGGCCTCACCGTAGCCCATACCATGAGACTCGATATTGCCTTCGTCAACGACATAGAGGCCGTACTTGTCACACAGGGAGTACCAGAGAGGGTCGTTGGGATAGTGGCTTGTACGCACAGCGTTGATGTTCAACTCTTTCATGACCCGGATATCCCGGAGCATGTCAGCCTCTGAAAGGACATATCCCTTGTTCTCGTTGAGCTCATGGCGATCAACTCCTTTGATAAGGATCGGCTTACCGTTGACCAGCAACTGCGCGTTCTTAATCTCAACAGTCCTGAATCCGAAATCGATCGAGGTGCTCTCCACCAGTCCAGCCTTCGAGAAGGCGTTGACTTTCAGAGTGTAAAGATTAGGAGTCTCAGCGCTCCAGAGAGCAGGGGAAGACACGGAGCCGTTGGCAACCGCCTTAAGCTTCTTGGGAGCCGTTTCTCCAGAAGCGATACATTTGCCATTCTTGTCAAGGATTTGGTATTCCAATTTGGATATGCCCTTGGTCACCTCAGACTTGATCGTGAAGTTCCCGTCCATCCCGGCGGCGATATTTACATCCTCAATACGCTCTTTCTCACGGGTATAGGCATACACTCCCCTGGCGATTCCCGAGAAGCGCCAGAAGTCCTGGTCCTCGAGGTAAGTGCCGTCGCACCAGCGGAAAATCTCCAATGCGATCTCGTTCTTGCCCCTGACCACGAACCTGGTGATATCGAAACGAGCCTCAAGTTTGCTGTCCTCGCTGTAGCCGACCATCTTACCGTTGACCCAGACACGGACATTGGATGTGGCAGAGCCTATGCAGAGGCAGATCTGCTTGCCAATCCAAGAAGGATCAACCTCGAAGGTACGACGGTATTGACCCACATAGTTGCGCTCTGTGGGAGGGTAAGGAGGGTTATTATCGTAATGACCTCTCCAGGCATATCCCACATTGACATACAGCGGATCTCCGAATCCGTTGAGCTCCCACATCCCGGGAACAGGCATGGTCTTCCAGGAAGAATCATCGTACCCGACGGCCTCGAACCCTTTTGTGCGGCCTTCTATGGTCTCGTTCCAGTTGAACTTCCATATTCCATTCAAAGACACAGACTCCTGCTGATCTGTCGTGAATGTGGCCCTCATTGGCATCCTGTTCTCCTCAAAGACATTAGGATCCTGCCAAGGTTCCATCTTGGTTTTCTTCTGGGCCCTGCCCGGTAAAACAGCCGCCAAAGCGGCGAGAATAATGGCTATTTTTCTCATATTATTAGTTATTTGTTTTCGTGTCACTGATTCCTTCGTGTCATTAGCTACTTTAGTGTCATTCTGAGCGAAGCGAAGAATCTATTTTTCAAATTTAATCAAAAAACACCACATTTTTATTAAATTTGTTAGAATCAATCTCATAATTCACAACCCATGAGACTTTTGCTCGCAACCCTTCTTCAGTCACTGGCCCTTTGGACATTATCCCCGTCTGGCAATGGTATTGTCCTAACCCCTTCCGAAAACAATCTTCCTTATGAGGATCACATCGAGATGAGTGGGGAACAGATGGCCTTCGTGCTACGGTGGGGAGTCGGGGCCGACCGATCTTTCCACAGTGAGCGTTCCCTCGTGTTTCCGATGTTGAGGACAGTCCCGAACAACACCCACGCCAGCCTTATGCACAGGATGGGGGTTGACATCCCATCGCTGATCAGTGTCAATGGATATTCCCTAACCTCGGAAACAGTTGACTATGTGACCATTGACGGCTTTATGGAAGTTTCCGGAACCTTCGTCGCCAGCAGGACACGACCAGGAGTCACTCCGACCCCATCTGTAAGACTGAACCGTAAGATATTCCCTTCGACAGACAAGCCTCTGATGGGGGAAATATATGAGATTAAGAATATTACCGACAAAGGTATCACCGTTTACATACCAGACTTCTCGCAGGTTTTCACCACTCCAGCGGAGAAAGGGGTGACCGGTTCGTACATCATCCGAGGCGATATTTTCGGGGACGGGACTTTCAAACTCGGGCCAGGCGAATCTTTGCGATTCGGGGCGTGTTTCCAGGCGTACAGGGTCGTAGAAGATAAGATCCAGCCGGACTTGGAGGAGGAACTCGCCGCCAGGAAAGCCTACCTCGCCGAGGTTGACGGGAATCTCGTCCTTGACACCCCTGACGACGTGATAGACAGAGAGTTCCGCTTCGCCAAGATAAGGGCTTCCGAGAGCATTTTCAAAACCGCAGGAGGCTATATGCACGGTCCGGGCGGAGAGTCATACTACGCCGCTATCTGGGCAAACGACCAAGCTGAGTATGTCAATCCCTTCTTCCCTTTCCTCGGCTATTGGAAAGGGGACGACTCCGCCCTGAACTCATACATGCATTTCGCCCGCTTCATGAATCCGGAATACAAGCCTATCCCCAGCTCTATTATCGCTGAGGGCATTGACATCTGGAATGGAGCCGGGGATAGGGGCGACGCGGCTATGATCGCACATGGTGCCTCTCGCTATGCCCTTGAGAAGGGAGACCGGGTCGAGGCTTTGAAACTCTGGCCGTTAATCGAGTGGTGCCTGGAATATTGCCATAGGAAACTCAGTCCCGAGGGAGTAGTCCTTTCCGACTCAGATGAGCTGGAAGGGCGTTTCCCGTCAGGCGACGCCAACCTATGCACCTCAACCCTATATTATGACGGTCTCCGCTCGGCGGCTTTCCTAGCCAAAGAGATTGGGCTCAAGTCCACAGTATCAAAGCTTTATAATACACGTGCCGACAAGCTGGCCAAGTCTATTGAAAGCTATTTCGGAGCCGATGTCCAGGGCTACCACACTTACCGTTATTACGACGGGAACGACGTTCTCCGCTCGTGGATATGTATGCCGCTTATCGTGGGCATACTTGACAGGGCCGAGGGCACAATCGCCGCTTTGACTTCGGACAAGCTCATGACCAAGGACGGGCTTCTGACGCAACAGGGCAGCGAGACATTTTGGGACCGTTCCACACTGTATTCCCTGAGGGGAATGTATATCGCCGGGGACACCAAGACCGCCGGGGACTTTCTGCACTACTACTCCTCACGCAGACTGCTCGGGGATCATGTCCCCTACCCGATCGAGGCATGGCCGGAGGGATCCCAAAGGCATCTTTCCGCCGAGAGCGGCCTTTATTGCAGGGTTATCACAGAAGGCATGTTCGGAATACGCCCGACAGGCTTCCGCTCGTTCTCCGTCACGCCTCGCTTGGCCGAAGACTGGAACCAAATGGCCCTGAGACATATACGTGCGTTCGGAGGCGACTTTGACCTGGAGGTCAGCCGTTCGGCGGGAAACAAGTTGGAACTACGGCTCAAGAACCATCTCACCGGCGCCACCAAGGCATATAAGCTAACTCCCGGCGCCACCGCTCATATAAAGCTGTAGTTCATCAAGGCAAGAATAATTTGCGGAGAAAGATTTTTTGGCTATCTTTGTAGTCCAACCGGTGCTTTGGCCGAGCGGTTAGGCACAGGTCTGCAAAACCTG
>JAFROA010000154.1 GCA_017429885.1 Bacteroidales bacterium
CAAGGGATTTGCTTCCGCAGTTATATGAGAAAAAGGAATTCAATTATGAGGAGGCCCGTTGGGGATTGTTGATGATTGCTATAGGCCTCTTCAAGAAGATGGTCATAGCGGACAGACTTGCCGTCCTTGTCGATTCGGTCTATTCGGAACCTGCTGCCCATCAGGGACTTCCGGTAGTTGTGGCGATCCTTTTCTTCGCCTTCCAGTTGTATCTTGATTTCTCGGCATATTCACAGATCGCGATAGGTACGGCGAGACTCTTCGGTTTCCGTCTCCATGACAACTTCAAGAGGCCGTATCTGGCCGTTTCTTTCAAGGAATTCTGGAAAAGATGGCATATCACCTTGACATCCTGGTTCATGGATTATCTGTACATCCCTCTCGGGGGCAACAGGAAAGGGAAGTTGAGGACTATACTGAATGTCATGATCGTTTTCGCAGTGAGTGGTCTCTGGCATGGGGCGTCATGGAACTTCGTGATTTGGGGATGCATCAACGGACTGTTTCTCGTGCTCACCAGCAAGGTCTTCAATATGAGGCCGGAAGGCGCTTTTTCCAAGGTCATCTCCTGTTTGTCCGTGTTTCTCGTCTGGGCTCTGTCGCTCGTGTTTTTCCGAGCCGCTACTTTCTCAGATGCCATGTCAGTTTTTTCCGAGTTGGGTTTCTCCGGGTCCGAGCTGATGAAGACCTGCGGGATGGGTGTGGCGGAGCTTCGTCTCTCAATCGTCCTGATTGTAGCCCTTGTGGTATCGGAAGTCCTCTCGGAAAGGAGTCAGAAGAGTCTTGAGAACAGGATACTCTCTTTCCCCGCGGTTTTCCGCTGGGCTGTGTACATAGTTGTCGCTCTCTCCATCCTGTATCTCGGCGTTTATGGAGCTAACGATAACTCATTCATTTATTTCCAATTCTGATGGCGATGAATAAACTCTATCTTAAAGCGGTTTTGTTCATGGCTATCATTGGGGCTGTCATCATCTCTGTTGATCAGTCGGGGATGTTCAATCCGGACATGACCAACTTCCATGAGAAGCTCCAATGGGATTCTTTCTACGATTTCACGAGGTCCAATGATGTGGATGTCCTTCTTGTGGGTAATTCGCATCTTTACACCGGGATTAACCCGAATCATCTTTCATGCGCTCTGGGGGCGAATTGTTTTATACTGGCTTCTCCCGGAACCACGATAACAGATTCTTATTACGCCCTGAAAGAGGGGCTGACGAAATGCGATCCCAAAGTCGTGGTTGTGGAGACTTATGGGATATCCTCCACCAGAGTTCGTGATCTGACCGGAGGGGATTTGACAAGTCAGTTCAGGAGTTTCTCCAGCAGGAAAAACATTCTTAAGAAGTTGGTTTCCACTCCAGTTTTGTTCTCTCCGGACAATTATCTTTCCGCTTGGTCATCATCTGTGCGGGGGCATGATATGATATTCAGGGATCCGGACCAGATTAAGAAGAATCTTGACGGGAAGAATGTTCCGGCGAAAAAGAAAGATCTGGAATTAGGACGTTTCACAAGGTTCACTACAGGTATTACTGATGCCACGGACAAAGAATATGACGAGAAAGGCGCTGTGGTGGACGGAAACGACTTCAAGGTCAACCGCGAGAATTTTGATTCTGTCAGAAAGATCCAGCGCTTGTGCGACAGGAAGGGAATACGGGTTGTCTTCCTGACCCTTCCGATGTATCACAAGCACGTTGAGTATTATTCCACTTGGCACACCATCATTTCCAGGGTGATTGGCCTGGGATATGATTACCTTGACCTTCAAGAGCCCTATGACCATGAGGTGTTCACTAAGGAGTGCTTTGAGGACACCCGCAATGCTAATCAGCATATGACCGCGCAAGGGGCTTTCATGGCTGATTATAAACTGGCGTCTTTCCTCGTCGATAAAATCCAGGTTGACCTTCCACACAGGTATCAGTCCGAGGATTGGCATCGTCTTTTCTATGGAGAGAACGGTTACCTTGAGAATTATCCCCTGGATCCGAATGATAACAGGAATTTCCCGCTGTCAGGTAAGGCGAATGTTGGAGGGATAAGTATTCTGAACTGTGCGTTTGTGCCTTATGACGATGGGTCACAAGTCTTCATGAGGATTGATAAGCGTACAGATACAGCCCTATTGCGGAATGGACTGGAGTTGTATGTGAATCTCGAGATGAGAGACGGGCGAGTAGAGCGCTACAAGATCCCTGTACGAAAGATAAAAGGCATAGAACCTCTTCGTAATCAAGTCTTAGAGTCTAACGTGTTGCCAATCACGGGTGTCAAGTCAGCGAGTCTTTCCGGGATCGCCAGGCTTGTTGACTAAGATGTTATTCTTGAGTTCGGGCATCCAGGATTCTTTCCCCGCATTGATCTGAAGCATGGCGTGGGTAGCCCCGCAGAAAATATTATCACTGATTATGAAATTCTCAGAAGGATTGTTGACAGTCCAGCTTTTGATGTGGGCTGGAGTCTCCTTGTCTGGTCGCTGCCGTCCCCATCCGTAACCTGACCTAAGGCATATATTGTCCCGGAAAGAGATGTTTCTCATCATGCGCTCCACGGTGTCAGAATCCTGGAGGAAGTACTCTATTGAATAAACGCAATCCTCGATTAAGTTCTGGGAATA
>JAFROA010000155.1 GCA_017429885.1 Bacteroidales bacterium
GATCAACAGGTTCTCCACCAATTGTTTCTGTCCCACGATGACCTTGCCCATCTCAAGGGACAGCATGTCCACAAACGCGCTTTCCCTTTGGATCCGGTCATTCAATTCTTTGATGTTAACGCTTTCCATCTTATGTTCTTTTTTATATTTTCGCGTATCACAACAGCCTCTTCCATGCGCTACAAGATCACCCTTTCCTACGACGGCTCCGGTTTTCATGGCTGGCAGACGCAGAGCGACGCTAAAACCATCCAAGAGTGCCTCGAGGATGCCCTGTCCACTCTCCTAAGAGAGCGAATCGCCGTCACAGGCGCCGGCAGGACTGATTCAACTGTCAACGCGATCAGCTATGTCGCCCATTTTGACACATCAGTCGAGGACCTTGACGCCGGGCTTGTCGGCTACAAAATAAATGCCATCCTGCCCCATGGAATCAAGGTTCACGACATAGTTCCGACCACTCCGGATTTCCACTCAAGGTTCGATGCGAGGCAACGGGAATACAAATATTTTATCCATAGGAAAAAAGACCCGTTCATAAGCCATTATTCGTACCTGTACACTTTCCCGATTGACGTGGAAAAGATGAACAGGGCGGCGGTCAAACTGCTGGGAAAACACGATTTCAGCTGCTTCGAGAAAGTCGGCGGAGACAACAAGACATCCATCTGCACTGTAACGAAAGCGGTATGGGAGACATATGTCCCCGACCATGTCAGCATGATGGGATATCCCACCGAAGAGGACGATTACCTCGTGTTCACGATTAGGGCGGACAGGTTCCTGAGGAATATGGTACGGGCGGTCGTCGGATCCCTTCTGGACATAGGCAGGGGACGTCATGAAGAGGAGTGGATGGACACCCTGGTTGAAGGTGGTTCCCGGAGTGACGCGGGAGAATCAGTCCCGGGTCACGCTTTATTCCTCTGTAAGGTAGAATATTAAGGTAAAGTCGTTTTTTTTCACTATCTTTGCAGGTTGGTGGCGTGATATGTGTAGTTCACGTCATTCAATGGTTAGCTAATCAATAAACGTACGTTATAATTATGTTGTTCCATCTTTTACAGGTAGGCCTGGACTCCGCCGCGACGGAAATGGCCGAAACCACCGCCATGGCGGCTCAGGCAGCCCCGCAGCAAGTCGAGCAGAGTTATTCTTTAATCGAGATGGCAGCGAAGGGTGGATGGCTGATGATTGTCCTCGCCATCCTCTCCATCATAGCCATCTACATCTTCGGCAAGAAATGGTGGATGATCCACAAAGCCCAGCAGGTCGACAAGAACTTCATGAGGGATATCCGCGACTATATCCACGAGGGTAAAGTGAAAAGCGCCCTGTCTCTCTGCGAGAAGTACGACTCCCCTGTCGCCCGTCTTGTCGAGAAAGGCATCGAGAGGATCGGAAGGCCTCTGACCGACATCCAGACCGCGGTCGAGAACATAGGTAACGTAGAGATCGCCAGACTCGAGAAGGGTCTCCCCACCCTGGCGACCATCGCCGGTGGAGCCCCTATGATCGGATTCCTCGGTACTGTCCTCGGTATGGTTCAAGCTTTCTTCAACATGGCCAATGCCGGGAACAACATCGACATCACCCTGCTTTCCAGCGGTATCTACACCGCCATGATCACAACCGTTGGCGGTCTTATCGTCGGTATCCTCGGTTACTTCGGCTACAACTACCTCACCGCCCAGATCTCCAACCTCATGTTCAAGATGGAGACCGCCACGATCGATTTCATCGACCTTCTGCACGAACCCGCTGACAACGAAGAGGAGAAATAGCCAATGGCATTCAAGAGAACAACAAAGGTATCGGCGGAAATGTCGATGTCCTCGATGACCGACCTGGTGTTCCTGCTGTTGATCTTCTTCCTGGTCACATCGACACTGGTCAACCCGAACGCCTTGAAGCTCCTGCTCCCGAAGAGCACGGGCCAGGTGAGCGCCAAGCCTACAGTCAGCGTATCCATCAAAGACTGGGGTGGCGAGACATACACCTATCATCTCAACGGTGATGAGACCCCGGTCGAATTCACCGCTCTGGAGGACGAACTCGTGGGTCTTCTCCAAGAGGAAGAGGATCCCACCTTCTCCATCTACACAGATGAGACAGTTCCCGTCAGGGAGGTTGTCTCCGTAATGAACATCGCCAAACGGAACCACTACAAAGTGATTTTGGCAACACAGCCTGAATGATGAAACAGTACCTTCGCGAAAGAGAGAAGGAGGCGAAAGTCTCCACAACGACAGGGATCGTTCTCACGGTCGCCGTCCACTTGGTCGTCTTGCTCTCCTGCGCTTTCACGGGTCTGAAATACATCTATCCACCACCCGAAGAGCAGACATTTCTCATTGATTTCGAGGAGGATGAACCTCAGCAAATCAGAAGGCAGAGACTTGGCAGGCAACCTCAGGCCGAGGATGTGGACAAAACCAAGCCTGTCGAGCTGATCCAAAGGAGCGAGTCTCCAATCAAGTCTGACAGGACCAACAAGACCGCCGAGGCCAAGCCTGACGACTTCGGCGATGTCGAAGTCCCGGCCCCTAAGGAAGAGATTAACAAGAATGCCCTGTTCCCGGGCATGAGCAAGAAAGACTCTTCTCTTGCTCCTCACGGAGCCACCAATCCCTCTGCCGAGTTCAAGGCCGGGCATCCGAAGGGCAACACCCAGGTCGGCAAGACTGACGGTGCGCCTAACGCCCATGTGAAGGGGCGTAGCGTGCTTGGTGCCCTCCCGAGGCCTGATTACGCCGTACAGGACGAAGGAAAGGTTGTCGTGGATATCTGGGTGGACAACTATGGAAACGTCACCAAAGCCGTGGCTGGAGGCCAAGGCACAACTGTGAATAACCAAACGTTATGGGCGGCAGCCAGATCGGCGGCCATGAAAGCCCATTTTAACCAGAGTGCCGACGCGCCGGCGCTTCAGCAAGGAACAATAACTTATATTTTCAAACTCAAATAAAAAGGATCACAACCTAATTAATTTTTAAAAAGTGGCGTGATGCCACATCAAATCATGGAAGAAAAATTTAACGGTGGTCAAGAGCACCACGAAGAGCGTAGGGATTACGCGAGAAATGAAGGATCCGCAAGCAACTATTCAGCCGAAGGCCGCAAACTAAGGCCCAGGAGAAAAGTCGGATCGTACAGCGACAACAATCACAGGAATTATTCTGAAGGTAACAGGGGTGAACGCCAGGGCTATGGCCAGGGCGGAGAACGTCGTTCTTACGGCCAGAGCCGTCCGAGATACGGAGAGGATAGGCCGAGATATGGGGAAGACAGGCCCAGATACGGCGAAGAGCGTCCACGCTACAATAACGACCGTCCACGCTACAACAGCGATCGCCCGCAGAGAAGTGAAGGTGGTTCCAGGTACGGCGAGGACAGGCCCCGCTTCAATAGCGACCGTCCACGTTACAACAGTGACCGCCCCCGCTACAATAGTGACCGTCCACGCTTCAACAGCGACCGTCCCCAGAGGAGCGAGAGTCGTCCCCGTTACGGCGAGGACAGGCCGAGATACGGTGAGTCTAAACCCGGCTATGGCGAAGGACGCCCTTCATATGGCCAGCGCAATAATGGCAGAAGTGGGTTCTCAAAACCCGCTCCGAGGAAGCCGGTTCACAAAAACGGCCCTCATTTCACCCATGCTGATGAGGCCGGGATCAACCAGATGATCTCCAGGAAGCCCCAGGTTGACAACCCCGCATTCTCTGATAATGACACTGTCCCTACTCCAATCAAGGAGGAGATCCGTCTCAACAAGTTCATCGCTAACTCGGGAGTCTGCTCACGCCGCGAGGCCGACACCCTCATACAGGCTGGTGTCGTCACTGTCAACGGCGAGGTCGTCACTGAGCTCGGCACAAAAGTCAACGTCCTTAAGGATGACATCCGTTTCAACGGTGAGAGACTGAAGGGAGAAGAAAAGGTATACATTGTCATGAATAAGCCGAAAGGCTTTGTCACCAGCGCGAGCGACCCTCACGCTGAGAAGACCGTCATGGATCTGATCAAGGGTTGCAAGACGAGAGTATTCCCTGTCGGAAGGCTGGACAAGAGCACGACAGGTGTGCTTATGTTCACCAATGACGGTGAGATAGCCGAGCAGCTGACCCACCCTTCTTTCAACAAGAAGAAGATCTACCAGGTTATTCTCGACAAAGCCCTTGACGAGCAAGACAAGGAGAAGATCCTTGTCGAGGGTCTTGAGCTCAGCGACGGTGTGATCAAAGCTGACGAGCTTGAGTTCATCGATGCCGACGATCACCGCAAGCTCGGCATCGAGATCCACTCCGGAAAGAACCGCATTGTCCGCAGGATCTTCGAGAGCCTCGGCTACACCGTGAAGGCACTTGACAGGGTCTACTTCGCGGGCCTCACCAAGAAGGGGCTCAAGAAGGGCGAGTGGAGATACCTCAGCGAGGGCGAAGTCAACGTCCTCAGAATGGGGGCCTATGTCTAAAGAAGGAAAAGTCATGGAGCACAGGGCTGGATTTGTCAACATCATCGGTAACCCGAATGTGGGCAAATCCACGCTCATGAATGCCCTTGTCGGAGAGAAGCTCTCGATTGTCACCGCCAAGGCTCAGACGACCCGCCATAGGATAATGGGGATTGTCAACACGGATGAGTACCAGATAGTGTACTCTGACACCCCCGGCATGCTCAAGCCAAACTACCGCCTCCAGGAGGACATGATGAAGTTCGTGGACGCCGCGATCGGCGACGCTGACATCATCCTCTATGTCACTGACGTGGTGGAGAAAAGCGATAAGAATAAGGAATATATTCTTAAACTGCAGAAGGTTGAGTGCCCTGTCGTGGTGGTCATCAACAAGATCGACATCAGCGATCGGCCAAAGGTCGTTGAGTTGATGGAGTACTGGCATGAGACACTTCCGAAAGCGGAGATCATCCCGGTCTCGGCCAAGGAGAGATTCAATCTCGAGAGTGTGCTAGAGTCCGTTGTGAGCAAGCTCCCGGTCTCCCCGCCATGGTTTGACAAGGACCAGTTCACTGACAGGAACCTCCGCTTCTTCGCCTCGGAGATAATCCGCGAGAAGATTCTGGAGAACTACAGCCAGGAGATCCCCTACAGCTGCGAGGTGGAGATTGAGGCTTTCCACGAGGGGAAAGAAAGGTATGAGATAAGTGCTGTGATCCACGTCGCGCGTGACTCCCAGAAAGGGATAATCATCGGCAAGGGTGGCTCTGCACTCAAAAAAACCGGCACAGACGCTAGACTGGAGATGGAGGACTTCTTCCAAAAGAAGGTTTTCCTCCAGCTCTTCGTCAAGGTCGATCCGGACTGGAGGGAGAGCAGAAAAGAATTGCGTAAGTTCGGTTACGAGGAATAATAACTAGGAGAAAGGAATATGGCTACGGAAGACCAGTGGGACGATATCCAGGATCCCGAGGAGAGAGACCAGGAGGAACAGGCTGAGATTGAGGAGGAGGCTGCTCCCTCAACGGGGAAATATGACAAGCTGCTCAGTTCTGACAGCCGGAAGTTCAAGCTTTCCGGGATGTTCAAGGACTGGTTCCTGGACTATTCCTCCTATGTGATTCTCCAAAGGGCTGTCCCCCACATAGTGGACGGACTGAAACCTGTGCAGAGACGTGTGCTCCACGCCATGTACAGGATGGACGACGGTAGCTACACCAAAGTCGCGAATATCGTCGGACAGGCCATGCAGTACCATCCCCATGGTGACGCATCCATCCTGGGTGCCCTCGTCCAACTGGGACAGAAAGGCCTTCTGATTGATTGCCAGGGAAACTGGGGTAATATTCTCACCGGTGACAGCAACGCCGCCCCAAGGTACATCGAGGCGCGTCTCAGCAAGTTCGCTAAGGAGGTGGTGTTCGACCCCAAAGTCACCCATTGGATGACATCCTACGACGGCCGTAACCAAGAGCCAACGGAGCTTCCGGTCCGTTTCCCTCTCCTGCTAGCGCAAGGTACCGAAGGCATCGCTGTCGGTATGGCCTCCAAGATACTCCCCCACAACTTCAATGAGTTGCTGGACGCCTCAGTCAGCATCCTCGAGGGCAAGGACTTCACCATATATCCGGACTTCCCCACTGGTGGAAGCGCCGACTGCAGCAACTATAAGGATGGAGCCAGGGGTGGCAGCGTCAAGGTCCGCGCCAAAATCGAGAAGATCGATAAGAATACCATAGCCATAACAGAGATTCCTTATGGAAAGACCTCAGAGGTCATAAAGGACTCTATCATCAAGGCCAAGGACAAAGGCAAGATCAAGATCAAGAAGATCGAGGACATGACTACGGACAAGGTGGAGATCATTATCCACCTCCCCAACGACGTGTCCCCGGACAAGACCATCGACGCCCTTTACGCTTTCACGGACTGCGAGTGCAACATCGCCCCGAACGCCTGCGTGATAGTGGACAACAAGCCTCAGTTCTTGAGTGTCAAGGACATACTGATCTACGATACCAACCACACCAGAGACA
>JAFROA010000014.1 GCA_017429885.1 Bacteroidales bacterium
CCGACCGTCATGAAAGCGGCGACACCTTCTCCGAGCCTGCCAGCATAAACCTTCCCCGCACCAGGAATGAAGGTCGATGCCAAAGCCGCTATGCCGGCCCGCTTCCCTCTTGACTCAAATCGGTTGATGGATATATCTGAAAGGACTTTCTCGCTCTCTAAGAGAGCATAATCATCGAATGTGAATGAGGCGCTTCTCCTGGCCCATTCGTCTTTCTCTCCTTTGAGCAATGCCAACCCGGCCGCCTGAAGGGAAGAAAGCTCCGCATACGGTCCTCCTGCTGAGAATAGCTTCGGCAACGAAGGTGAATTCAACAACCCGCTCGCCAAGTCATACTCCCCTAAAGAAGATAGAGCGACGATTCTATAGTAAAAAGCCTCGGGTCCAAAAGAAGAAGACGACGGGACCCGGGAAAAGAGGCTGGATGCCTGATAGAACTTATTGTCAGCGAAAAGGACCTTTGCCCGAAGGAAATCCAAAGTGTCAGACTGAGCATAAGCTCCTTGAAGAAGAGTCTTGGCGTCTTGCTTCAAGTCATTGTCGGATAAGTATTTAAAAAAGTCGTAATCTTGAGAGACACTTTTAGTCCCGAATGAAGAGAAAACCACCGTGGCCGTGTCGACGGCAATCGACGTGGGGGTATTCCTTGACGAGACCCTGCCGATCCTTGAAGATGACATGATCCTGTCAGGCAGACCCAGAATGCCTGGAACTTGGCCAAAAACGCAACGCGAGGCCAAAATGGACAATACTATCAGAAGGATACGGCGAGACATCCCGATCATTTCTTCCTGCCAGAAGGGACTTTCTTGACAGGCTTGGCACCAGACGGAACCTGAAAATCAAACATGGGATCCTGCCCGTCCACTTTGACATTAGAATAGATGGTGCGGGTCAGAGAGGAGTCTCTCTTGGATGTATATTGCACGGACGTCATCCTCAGAGGCAA
Organism: Bacteroidales bacterium; assembly: GCA_017429885.1. Taxonomy (GTDB): domain Bacteria; phylum Bacteroidota; class Bacteroidia; order Bacteroidales; family UBA932; genus Cryptobacteroides. Next base: position 950 of record JAFROA010000014.1, read on the forward strand.
CATCAGATTTGAGAAACGCTCGTAGGAAGAAAGATACAGTCGGCTGACAACCTCACCTCCATCATTGTAATAAGCCAGATAAATCGGAAGGAAATTCTCCTGCACAAGCTCAACTTTCGAGACGCCTTTTCCTGGAAGCGTTGGAAGATAGGTCCTTTTCACAAGTCCTCCATCCTCCCTTGTCGTTGAGGAAAGCTTGTAGCCATAAAGCCCGAGCCCAAGATCATCACCTCTCCCTGAAAGGAAGAGGTACAGAAGGTCGTCCCTGTCGCTATAATCCTCACGACGTTCGGAATACACCTCGTTGGTGCCAGGGACGTACATTTTGAACTCGCCGTCAGGATTTGTGATGGTGTAGTATAATGTCGGACTCTCGAAAACCTGCACGAGACGCCCGCTGGAAGAGCAGAACACCTTGCTCTCCACTGTTGTCACCTTGCCGGAATACAAGGTCTTAACCTCCACCTCAGCCGCCACCCTTCTTTGGGCGGCGACCGTGATGGAGACAAATGTCAAAACTGTTATGAGCAGTCTTCTGAGCGACATTAACCCCACATGAAGAATGAGGTGTTGCCACAATAACGAGCGACGGAGTTATCCTCAACCGCCGCCACTATCTCAACGATGAAGTCGACAAACGGGACGACACCGAATATTCCTCCGACTGTGAAGGTATAAATGGCCCACATCCACGGACGGGTGCCCATATAATGACGATGAACTCCGAATCCTCCCAGGAAGAAAGTGAGAAGGATAGCGCCGACAGGGCTCTTTCCGGCTGAAATGGAAGCGGAGGCGGGCATAGCGGCGGGAAGGGTCGAGGGAGCCTCGCTCAGAACATCAAAAGGAGTGACAGCCACAGCGTTCTCGATGGCGTTGTCAACAACCGCGTCATCAATCTTGTAAGGAGCGGCTGAAGCGACAGTCGTGATCGCGAAAAAGGCGACAAGTGCGATTAGTAACTTTTTCATTGTTTAAAGATTTAAAAACACTAACAATAAACAAACCTTAGATTTGCAGAGTGGTTATCTGCCCAAGGCCTGTAACCACAAAAGTA